>NZ_BAACAP010000246.1:0-148329 GCF_045865695.1 Scytonema hankhaensis NUACC26 | reverse complement strand
ATATTTCTCAACAATTATTTGAACTTCTCTTTCAGCAAAATCTTCAACTTATTACAACAATTAAAAAAATCTGAAAAATCGTTTAATTCCTTATAATGGATAAAATTTTATTGAGAAAACATTCTCTTAGTGGGACTTAAACAAAAATTAAGCCCAAATGTAGCCTAAACTAACTTTGTAAGCGGCAAATACGTCACGATTATGATTCAACTACTCAAAGAAACGATAAGACATAGCTGTTCTAAACGCTGATAAAGCTTCAGGAAAGGTATTCAAAGGTTTGTTTGCCCACCTTCGTCTCAAACCCCCAGTCATCTGATGCCAAAGAATAAAAGTGTATGCACAAAAAACCACGCTGGAAATGTCGAAGTAGACTTATTTTATCTCGAACTTGATATTCTTTTAGCCCTAGCCAACCCTTTGCTTCCCTATAAAAAACTTCTACCCAATTTCTTTGAGAATAGGTATTAACTATCCACTCAGGTGAAACAATTGATGTAGAAACATTAGTGATAAAGTAGTCAATATCAGTCGCCTCAGAGAAAGTCTCAGCATTCATGACGATAGCAATATTTCGCTTTCCTTTCAGTTGTGATATCTCTACTTCTCTAGTTACTACCCATACTGTTTTTGATTTATCTAAGTTTAGTTGAACTTTTGTGAAATCCTCTTTAGACAAGTTTTGTGCTAATTCATCTAACCTCATTGTTTGTTGAACATTGTCTGATATATCAAGAGTTATTTTTCGATTTTTGGCTAATCCTCCCACATACTTTAGTTCTCTTTTTTCTAACTCTAATAAGAAGGTTGTATTATTGCCATATCCAGCATCTATCAGTACAATTCCCGGTTGATATTTTCGGGCCAATGTTTTGTCTATTAACTTAATTGCTAGTTCGGTTTTTTTCTCAAATTCTGGGTCTTGTTTGCCTGAGGGTAAAGAATCGGCGTGCTGGTATAACTCTATATCTAATGGTAAGCTTTTTCGTCCATCGTATAAATGCGTTGTTACCACTACTATCCCGTTATCTGTTTTCCCAATTTCTCCAATGTACTGCCTTCCCACTCCATCCGTAAAATTCCCACTTTTTCTATGACCTGAATCATCAATTATCACGTCTTATCCTCTACTAATTTTCGTTTGACTACACTTGTTCATCGTTTCTAATCTCAGATCATTTACCTTGACATCAGACCATGGTGCTTCCGTTAAAAAGTGGTGTAATTAATGGTATTCGACCCCTATAGCGTTATCAGCCATCACCAGACAGGTTTTTTCTTTCACTTTCCCCTAATAATCCCCCTAAATAATCTCTAAACCCTTTTTTTTGGGCTTTATGACTAAAAGCTTCATCAAACCGTTGACACCATTTTTCAAAACACGGTGGCATGGCTGCAGGGGTTGTCTCTTTCATGGAATTTTCTTTTGACGTGAAACTTATGCTTGTCAAGCATTATACCCTATTTTTCTTGACTTTTTTGTTTAAGTCCCATTAGAGATGATTTACAGCAGATTCGGAGTTTATGAGGTACAGTAGCAGCAATTTACAAACCAATTTTTGAGATGTTCAGGATTAATTAATCCAAGTGCTATTTTTATTAAAACATCAACTCCAGATGCATTTTTTGGAGAAAATTGTTTCAAGAATGCTTTTAATTGTGACCAACAATGTTCAATGGGGTTAAATTCAGGAGAATAAGGAGATAGGTACAGAACACTTGCACTCCTCTGATTCAATTAAGGGTTTAATTTCTTCGACTTGATGTGCAGGAAGATTATCCATTATCACTACTGCCCCAGGCCATAATTGTGGAAGCAAAAAATGTTCAATAAAGACCTTATATGCATTCCCATCCATTGAGCCATTTAAAGTCATGACAGCTAAAACCTTCTTTAAACTGATTCCCCCAATTACACTTACTTTTGCCCCTCTGTAATATGGCTTAAAATCATACACCCTACTGCCGCGATCGCTTCGTGCATGAGTTCGAGTCAAACCTAGTAGAACGCCCATTTCATCAATGAAAACAAGGTTTTCTGGGTCTACTTGTTTTACTTTCTCCCAATACTCAATTCTCAGTTTTTGGACTCTTTCCGTTTTTGCTTGACTACTACGTAAAGTTTTTTTTTCGTGTTAGTTTTTGTTTTTGTAATGCATTGCATATGACACTTACACTTACCCAAATATTATATTTTTCTCCAAAATACTCACAATATTCAGATAACGTTGTATCTGGATAGCTTTTAACCATTTCAGCTAATTCGCTACAGTAGTCATCCAATTTACCCTTCATTGCTCCACCTTGCTTTTTAGGTTCTAGATGACCGAGTGTTCTATGATTGTTGGAGGAGCTTTTGTACATAGCTTTTCGCTACACCAAATTGAACAGCTATTTTTCGGATTGACGTGTTCCCTCTACAGTAAGCATTTACTATTTTTTCTCGCAAATCGATTGAGTATGGTTTCATTGTAGTTTTCGATGCACTAATACTTAGTGTACCTCATTTACCTCGAAAATGCTGTATAAAGTCAACATTAAGATATCTTCGGTTGGGTTGAGGAACGAAACCCAACCTACGTAACTTACCAATGACAAAGGACTTTTGACAGCCTTCACTAGTTGTCTTTAATTGCACCGACCTAAGTAAGTAGGTACAATTAAACCGAACTATGTAAACTTCTGTAAAGTGCCACAAATGCTTTAAAGATAAAGCTTTTAGGCAATTTACATTTCTTAATATAGTTGTGTTTTTTAGCGCCCACCTACTTACTTATTCTAATTAAATCCTTCTTAAAGACATACACTAATCAGTGGCAGCTTGACGGTAAAAGTTGCGCCCTGCCCAACTCCAGGACTTTCGGCAGAGATGGTGCCACCGTGGAGTTCTACTAGGTGACGTGCGATCGCTCCTCCGAGCCCTAATCCTTTAGTAGAGTTTGAACTTTGTGCTTGACGGAAACTGTCAAAGACATAGGGCAGAAACTCGGCATCTATTCCGCAGCCAGTATCACTCACCACGAGTTGAGCCTGTGTTTCAATTACATCAAGACGAACTACAATTCTTCCTCCAATTGGCGTAAATTTGATGGCGTTGTTCAGTAGATTTAAGACAATTTGTTGCAAACGCTCGGGATCGCCTTGAATTACGATCGGTCTATGCTCAAGCAGACTACTTAGCTCAATATCTTTGGTTTGAGCAGTTTGAATGACTGTGGCGATCGCCGTTTCGATCGCTGATTGCAGTTCAACGGGCTGGAGATTGAGATGCAGTTTGCCTGTGGTAATCCGTGAAATATCCAGCAAGTCTGAGATGAGTTTGGCTTGCAGAGTGGCATTGCGCTCAATCGTCTCCAGGGATTTCCAGAGCATGGATTGACTGGGCTCCTTGGCACGGAGTAACCGCGTCCAACCGAGAATGGCGACCAGGGGGGTATTCAGTTCGTGAGAAACTTCTGCTAAGAACTTATCCTTAGAGCGGCTAATTGTTTTTTCCTGGCGGAGTGCAAGAGATCGTAACTGTGCCATTTGGAGATGGGCTAAAACACGGGTGACAAGTTCGGTGGCAGAGAAGGGTTTGATTAGGTAGTCATCCGCCCCCGCCTCAAGTCCTTCGACCACCGACTCAACTCCAGCACGGGCAGACAGCAGGATGATGGGAACTTCTCTTGTACGCACGTCAGCCCGCAACACTTTGAGCAACTCAAAGCCGTCCTCTTGTGGCATCATCACATCAGAAAGTACCAAATCGGGCACTTGCTCAGTTGCCCTAGCCAGCGCCGCTGCTCCATCTGCAACTGCTTGGACTTGAACGTGTTCGCTCAGTATTCGCGTCAGGTAGTGCTTTGCCGTACCGAGAATGGGAACAAAGTCATCGTTGTAAAACTGGATATAGTCACGCCCCCAGAACAGACACATTGGAAAGCGAGAGGCAAGCAAAATACTGATGGAGGTACGAAGGCTCTGTCCCCAGTTCTCAACAGAACCCAGTGAAGTTTGCGACCAATGGTGAGATCGCATTGATGCACCCATCTCGCCACCTCCTGCAAACACTTCCATTGTGAGAGCGGCTTTCTTGCTTTTGGTAAAGGGGTCCATGTTTCCTTTGGAAAAATCTGCTAAGGTGCTCAATTCTTCAGCTTAGTAAATTTTAGCCTCGCCCAGCAAGCTGTGCAACCATTGCAATTAACTCCGTTGGCTCAGCCAATTTGTACAAGTGCGACTGAAAACCTGCTTTTAGTGCCTTGGCTCGGTCTTCTGTAAGATAAGCTGTTATAGCACCGGCTGGAATCTGCCATCCCGAATGAGCTTCGAGTGTCCGTACTTTCAAAAATCAAAGCATAGCCATCTTCATCTGGTATCCTGATGTCACTGAGTATCACATCGGGGCGCGATCGCTCCATCACTTCGAGCGCCTCACCCACTGAGGCAACTGCTGTCACAGATATCCCTTATTGCTCCAACACTACGGTAATATACTCGCGGGGATCGGCTTCATCATCAACGAAGAGTAAGAGCAACCCATCCAGCGAACGCTTGAGCAAGACAGATGCTGCTTCTGATAGCAACTGAAGAGGTGCTGATAAGAGTTGCTGTTGCTGTGTTGGCAATAACACAATCTGTCCGTGCAGCGCCTCTATCTGCTGACGGATAACAAAGATATACCGAGTAAATTCTTCTTCGCTCACAACTGTCAAAACAACTTGTCTGGCGTAATTGGTAAATCGCGGATACGCTTACCTGTGGCATGATAAATAGCATTTGCTACTGCGGCACCTGCTCCCACAATACCGATCTCACCCACTCCCTTCACTCCAAGTGGGTTAACATAGGGGTCTTTCTCCTCGACAAAGACTACTTCAATATTGGGAATATCCGCATTAACGGGTACGTGATAATCTGCAAGGTTGTGATTGACAAAATGTCCGTAGCGATCGTCTATATGTGTTTCTTCATGCAGCGCTTGACCGATTCCCCAAACAATACCACCAATCATTTGGGAGCTTGCTGTTTTAGGATTGAGAATGCGCCCTGCACCAAATACCCCAAGGAAGTGAGATACTCTGACTTCTCCCAAATCTGGATCGACGCGCACTTGGGCAAACTGTGCTCCAAAGGAGTGCATAGAATATTTGTTCATTGCTCCATCAGGTTTGGATTCAACTTCTGCCACAACTTCTTTAAGATTATTTCGTGTCAGAATTTCTTGATACGTTTCTCCCTCAGATGAGTCTCCCTTAGAAAAGATTCCTCCTGCACGCGCTTCAAGATCGCTGCTACTCAAACCTTTGAGAGCAGAACGTGTGTCCTCTCTTACCAGTGCTACCACTTTATCGCGTGCCGCTAAACAGCATTCATGGACTGCTGAACCATAGCTAGCCGCCCCCCAAGAACCACCAGAACCAGGTGAAGGTGGGAGTTGCGTATCTCCAATTTCCACTTGCACCTTGTCAGGTGAAACACCAAGCGCCTCGGCTACCGTTTGTGTCAATATAGTGTAAGTACCAGTACCGATATCCGTAGCAGCAATTTGTACGAGTACACTACCATTTTGCAAAATCCGGGTACGAGCTGAGGCTGGTTGTCGATTGGCAGGATAGGTAGCACTGGCGACACCATAACCGATAAGATAACGACCATCTTTCATGGAACGAGGTTTGGGATTGCGTTTTTCCCAACCAAAGCGCTTTGCTCCCTCGCGCAAACACTGAACGAGCGAGCGACTTGACCAAGGTAAGTTCTTCTCTGGGTCTTGTGGTGGGTCGTTAATTATACGTAACTCAATTGGGTCAATGCCGAGTTGATAAGCCAATTCATCCATGGCAGATTCTAAAGCGTACATCCCTGGTGTTTCACCGGGCGCACGCATAATTGTTGGCGTTATTATATTTAAAGGTACGGCACGGTGGGTAACTAGAGTGTTGGGAGCGTTGTACATCATGTTAGTTGCAGCTCCAATGTGTTCTACAAACTCCTTAGAAATATCTGTTTGCATTGTAATTTCTTGAGCAACAGTGGTTAGTTTGCCATCTCGTTTCGCACCGAGGCGAATACGTTGTAATGAATGGGGACGACAACCAACAGAATCAAACATTTGCTGGCGAGTTAGAACAAGTTTGACAGGGCGCTTAACTTGTTGCGCGGCTATGGCTGCCAAAATATTGTGTGCTTTTGCAGGAAACTTGCAACCGAACCCACCACCAATAAAACGCGAGATAACTTGGATATTTTCAGGGGGAATACGGAGTGTATTTGCTACTGTTGTTTGGACACCGTTGACATTTTGTGATGCGTCGTAGAGTGTGAGGCGATCGCCTTGCCAAATGGCAATCGTTGCTGAAGGTTCCATTGGGTTATGATGTTCCACAGGAGTTGAGTAAGTAACATCAATTTTTACCTCTGCGTCCTTCATTCCCCGATCGACATCGCCACGACCAGAATCAGGTTCTAAGGGTATTAATAACTTTTCTGGTTTATATGCACGGTCAAGATGTTTCTCTAAAATGAGAGATGGAGAATCTTGAGCATAGGTTACTTTTACTAGCTCAGAAGCGTATCTTGCTTGCTCTAAAGTTTCTGCAACCACCACACCAATGTGCTGTCCGTAAAAATCTACCTTAGCATCTTGCAATACCGGAATCGGTTTAGTAAACGGGTTTCCACCAGCTTCTACTGCTTGCTCTCCACTCGTATTGCTATTAGTATATCCATCGATTTTTGGGGCGTTGAGATGGGTAATAATTGCCAGCACTCCAGGAGATTTCGCTGCTGCACTTGTATCAATATTCGTAATGCGTCCGCGAGCGATAGTACTTTTTAATATAACAGCATGAGCCATGTTTTCCAAGGGAAACTCAGCGGCGTAAAGTGCGCCTCCAGTCACCTTGAGGCGTCCGTCAACTCGATTCATTGGTTTGCCAGTTGAATTATTCATCCTATTTCCCTTTCGCTTCGTCAGTTCGTAACTCGTTCAATATGGCGCTACCATTGTTTAACGGACCCAATGCGACAACAGCAGATGCCAACTCTGCTACCTTGTGCAGCTCTTCCCAAGTTGCACCTGTACGACGAGCGGCAATAGCGTGGAATCGGGCAGCACCTGCTCCTAGAACCAAGAGCATACCGAAGAGCATCAGTTGCGTCGTCTTGGTATCAAAGATATCAGAGTAAAAGGCATGAGCGCGGAGTTGTTCGGCAAGGCGTAGAGCTTCTGGATCGATATCACCAATAAATTCAAACTTGGCTGCAGGAAGCGGTGGAACAGAGCCGAATAACTCAGCATAGCTGTTCTGGAAGGCGGCAAGGTCAGCAGGTAATTTATTAGACGCGGACATTCTCAATCTCCTTATACGGACGTTCCTTGTGCTGCGGTGGTCAGCGCCCTAACTACCGCCCGTTTTGCCATTTCCACTTTGAAGGCGTTGTACTTATAAGGCTTAGCTCCCCGCACCGCCGCGTCTGCTGCCGCCATAAAAGTCTGCTCATTAACTTTTGCACCAACGAGAATCTTCTCTGCTTCCTCCGCCCGCCACGGCTTGTGTGCCACACCACCCAACGCTATTCGCGCTGCCCTGATGGTATTGTTGTTTATATCCAATGCAGCGGCAACAGAAACTAAGGCAAAGGCATAGGATGCTCTATCTCTGACTTTTAGGTAATGCGAAAGCGAAGCAAACGGTGAAGAAGGTAAGTCAACTGCCACAATCAATTCACCTTGTTGCAATACTGTGTCAATTTCAGGTGTATCTTCTGGTAAACGATGAAACTCCGTTATTGGAATAGCCCGCTTACCTTTTGGTCCCTCAACTTGTATGACAGCATCAAGAGCAACTAGTGCCACACACATATCAGAAGGATGGGTGGCGATACATCGATCGCTTGCACCCAAAATGGCGTGGATGCGGTTATATCCTTCAATAGCAGCACAGCCAGACCCTGGTTGGCGTTTGTTGCAGGGCATTGCTGTATCATAAAAGTAATAGCAGCGGGTTCTTTGCATCAAGTTACCGCCAGTTGTTGCCATGTTTCGCAGTTGCGGTGATGCACCAGCAAGTAGGGCTTGTGACAAAAGGGGATAGCGTTCCCGAACCAGTGGATGATTTGCTGTATCGCTATTACGTGCTAATGCACCAATGCGTAAACCATTGGGTATAGCTTCAATCTTTATTAAATCAAGTTGTGTAATATCTACAAGGCGATCGGGAAGTGCGACCCCTTCTTTCATCAAGTCGATAAGATTAGTCCCACCCGCAATAAACATTGCTCTTCGATCGCTTGCGGCTGTTTGAATCGCTGTGTCGCGATCGGTAGAACGTACATAAGCAAATGGCTTCATCAAAACCTCCCTTGATACCCCGTCCCTCTATAGGGCGGGGAGGTTGTGGAGGGGTGGGTGAGTGGGACTCGATGTCCCCGAAACCACCAACCCCTTTGACCGAGCAACTAAGCGACACTTGCTAATTGCTCTTTGACCCAACCGCTTCCAGTTGGCATCCGAAATAGAAAGTTTGTTATTTGTGTACCCAGAGCAATAACCTAACTGCTGTCCATAAGCAACTAAATCTCCTTTACGAATTCCGAACGGTGTTGTTGAACCACCATAACGCTCTCTAACACCACCTTTTGCTGGAACTGCATCATGCAAGCGTCTTCGCGTAATTCTTGGTCGAGAAATAACTTTGAATATTGCGTTTGTGATTGACACTTCGCCATACCAAAGATGACCATGACTATTAGCGGTATGAAAGGGTTTGTATTGCACAAAGGTTGTTGAGGCTAAAGCAATTGCGTCAACAGCATGAGTCTGGGGTAATTGTGCTTCCTTGTTTTTCTTGTCTTTCACTAATTTTAGATATTGGCGGATTTGAGATGTTCCATTGCCATCTTGTTGCCATCCTTCTTTTGTAATAGTGGGTGCAAATTGCTGAAGTTGTTCTAACATCCAACTTTGCCCAACCATAACCGCAGAAAACCCTTTCCCTGATTTAGCACCTTTTCTGCCACTTGTAAGATCTACGTCTGCCCTCACTCGTTCATAAACAATAGTTGAGATCGGAAATACTTTGCATAACTCAGCTACGACTCTCAGTTCTAATTGTCGATTTGAACGAATACTGGGAGCCAGTTTAGATTTACGACGGTTATCGAATCGTTTTTGTCTGTGATTGCGGAACTTAAAAGAAACCTTGCGATTAATTCTTCTTCCCCTGCGTCCCCGTCTTAATAATTTGCGATAATCCATTTTGCTGTTAACTCCAGCCATCGCTGTTCCTTGTTTGGGAATAAATCCCATGAGAACAAGATGTAGCATTAAGAGTGTGTGCTTTTTTGATTGAACTGCAACTCCACTGTATCTCTTTCCTGGATCGATGCCAATATTAATCGGTTGAGTTTCATGACTTGATGGAGGTTTTACTAACTGAACGTAAAATACGCCCAAGTCAGACCATTTTGGTATTGCTTTACCTTGCTCCATCCACCTTCTGGCGCGAGAGCAAGTTGTGGGCATTAATGATTTTTTTTCTGGATCTACAACTGGTACTCGTATATTTGACATCCGCTTGATATTGGTATAACCCAAAATTTGTTTTAGTCCCTTAGCTCAATCAATACAGCGTGTCTTGGCTTTACCCAACGCTCTCACCACCAGAGCTTATAGAGGTACGGACTAGGGAAGTATCCGAACGTAATAAACTGCATCGATCTCAGAACTTGGTATTAGCGGATAAATCCTCCCAAGTGAGCTATTCAACAGTTAGTTTGCTAATTGTGGTCTTAGCAATCCCCATTCGCCTTGCGATGGGGTAGTTGAATGTTTTCGTTTCACGCCTTGATTGTTTGAGTTGCTTCCTTCACTGCTGCAACAATACCCGGATAAGCACCACACCGACAGATATTACCACTCATGCGTTCTCGTATTTCCGCATCACTCAACTCGATCTGTCCCTGCTTTCTGACATCTGGTGTTACCGCACTTGCCGTACCCGCTTGTACTTCTGCTATCATAGCGACTGCTGAACAAATTTGACCGGGTGTGCAGTATCCACACTGAAATCCATCATGATTGATGAACGCGGTTTGTACGGGGTGCAGTGTATCTCCACGCGCTAATCCTTCAATGGTGCTAATTTCTACATCTTGATACACGATCGCCAGTGCCAAACAGGAGTTAATACGTCTTCCATCAACAAGTACCGTGCAAGCACCGCATTGACCATGGTCACAACCTTTCTTGGTGCCTGTTAAACCAAGATGTTCCCGTAGTGCATCAAGTAAAGTGACTCGCGGTTCAATTTGCAAAGTACGTTCTTTGCCATTTACTCGTAGCCTGACTTTAAAGCTTTCAAGTACTGAATATTGTGTTGTCATCATGGGAAAATTCTTTCTAGTTTGTGCAACAGTTTTTCTGGTATGATTACTTACAAACACCATTGCTATACTAATCACTATTAGTTGACCGAACCGTCGCCGTTTGAACCTAAGCTTCATGAGTCAACTTCCTTGTGTGACTTTTGGCAAATTAAAGATTACTGGCTCTAGTTATTTACGCTACAAAGACTGTTGGCAAAAAGATATAAGTCTTAGGGTTGATTAATTTTCTAACTAAAGACTTAACTAAAAACGCTTGATAATTGTCAATATCAATCTTAAGTAAGTTGTTTTTAGTGTTGCTGTATGCTCTTACGAATTGCCCTGAAAATAGGGGTCAGGGACTTTAGGCGATTTTAAAAAAATGAATTACGCCTCTTCCAATTTCTCTAATTTTTTCATAAGAGGAAAGAAGGACAAAACAGGCAACGTGTGAAGCGTAGCTATCCCGAAGGGAATCGCTCATCATTCGTCAATTACAGCAGTTTTTACCTAAATGAACCACACCGTCGGTAGGGGCGCAAGGCATTGCGCCCCTACAGATTTGGTCTATTTACCTGAAAATGGCTGTAAATTGACGGAGGGTAAGATTGAAAATTTTTTACAATAACTTGAGAAAATTAGTCTATGAACAAAGTTAGAAAAGAATATGCCAGAGCAGCAGCCAGTTATTGTTAGAACAAACCAATTAAGTTCTGTGTCGCAGGTTGTTCCCAATCAACCGTTTCTTACGAGTTCCCCTTTCAAATGGGATGGCATGATTATGCGATACGCTTGGCAGCCAGCCTGGGAGACACCAAAGCATTACAACACACAGCACCTAATCTTGATACATTACTCACAAGATTCTATTAATTCAGAACGCCAACTTGATGGTCTGAGGCAGGACGAACAATTCAGTCACGGAGACATGGTACTCGTCCCAGCCAATATTCTGCACAAAGCTTGCTGGAATCGAGGAGGAGAAACGATCTCTATCGCATTAGCACCAACTCATCTTGCTCAACTTGCTCATGAATCAATTGATAGCGATCGCATCGAACTCTTACCACAGTTTGCTCATCCCGATCGACTTATTTATAGCATTGGAGTAGCTTTGAAAGAGGAGCTAGAAGCGGGTGAAGCGAGTAGTCGCCTTTATATAGATGCCCTGACTACAGCACTTGCAGCTCATTTGATCCGTCGCTATGCAACTCGTCATCACGATCTTGGCGATTACACGGGTAGATTGCCAAAGCTGAAATTACAGTCAGTGCTGGATTACATTCATGCTTACCTAGATCTGGATTTAAGTGTGGGAGAACTAGCTGCAATCGCACAGATGAGTCGCTACCACTTTAGCCGTCTGTTTAAGCAGTCTACAGGATTGTCTCCTCACCAGTATGTGTTGCAGTGCCGGATTGAGAAGGCAAAGCAGCTACTGCAAGAGCCAGAATTACCGATAACTGAAATTTATCAACTCCTTGGGTTTCAAAGCCAAAGTCACTTCACTAAAGTTTTTCATAAACACACTGGAATTACTCCCAAAGCCTATCGTGGCAATAGGAAATAGTAGTCGTAGAGCGCAAACGCACAATTTAACCAAGAATTCGCACAAATTGACAAGACAATTGCAGTTGAAAGTCCTTATTATTACATATTGGAGAATTAAAGAAGTTTGGTAGCACAAATGGTAGTGGTAAACAGTTACAAGTATCAATACAACTAACAACATGAGAGAAGACATCTTTGCCAGAATGACAACAGATACTCGCGCCCTTGTACAACAGATGCAAGCCCAAGTAACACCTCCACCACCTGATGCCGATCCAGTTCAATTAGTACGCGAAGGTTATCGACAGATAATTCCGCTAGCTGGAGCAGTTGAAGAGGTGGAAACCGTTGAAGAGCACAAAGTTTCTTCAGTGACACCTTCTATTGGGCTTCGATTGTACAGACCACAAGGAGGTAATAAGATCTCACTACCTGCGCTGGTATACTTCCATGGAGGTGGATTCATCAGTGGTGGTTTCGATACTCACGATCGCCCACTCCGAGCACTCGCCAACACAAGTGGTTGTGCGATCGCAGCAATAGACTACCGATTAGCACCAGAGTCAACGTTTCCTGCTGCCCCAGAAGATTGTTTTGCTGCATTGCAGTGGGTAATTCAAAATGCTGAGGAACTTCGTATTGATGCCTCTAAAGTTACAGTTGGTGGTGATAGTGCTGGTGGACTGCTGGCTGCTGTTATATGTTTAATGTGCCGCGATCGTAATGCTAGTCGCCCGCTCGCTCAAGTTCTTATTTATCCTAATACCGATTTAGCAATTGATACTCCGTCATGGTATGAATTAGATTTTCTGCACCCAGCTGGGTCACGCGAAAACTTTTTAAGTCAGCTTGCCATGTATGTACCTGACACTAACGAACGCGAACAACCCTATGTATCACCTCTACGTGCCCCAGATGTTTCAGGTCTACCACCTGCTCTGATTATTACAGCAGAACTCGATCCTCAGCGTGACGAGGGTGAAGCTTATGCCCAGCGATTACGAGACGCTAGCTGTCTTGTAACACACACTCGTTATCCTGGTGTTTTGCATGGCTTCTTTCAATTAGGTGGGGTCATTGCATCAGGTAAGGCTGCTATAGCCGAAGTTGCAGCTTATTTGCAACTTCGTTTTGCAGCGATCGCGGACTGATTATAGCTTACCTAGCCTGATATTGTACTAATAAACGATGTAGAATCGCCATAATCATCGCGAGAGGAAGCATCAGAACTGGAATGATTTCCAAACTAAAACGAGTTGCTAAAGTACCAACAGCAGACGGAATAGTTGCTGCACCTAAACTAGCAACGCTTGTCATAAATCCAATTGCTGCTGGAACAACAGCTGCTGGTACTCTTTGCGGCATTAACCATATTGTTAGCGGAAACATGGGGGCAAGTGCAAAGCCAATTATTGGTAAACTCAGTAATTGATTTGGTAGTAACCACCAAGCAATTAAACCAAGTCCAAGCAGTAGCAAGGAACTATCGAGAGTACGAACAGCACCCAATCGATTAACGATGCGTCCTGTCACGGCGCGTCCCAAGGTAAGCCCTACCCAGTAGCCACTCACACTGTAACCCGCAAGTAATTTTGGCGTACCTCGACTGAGACTTTGTACGCTATAAGCCCAGTTTCCAACTGAAACTTCCGTACCTACATAAATAAGTAAGAACATTGCAGCTAGAAATACTATGGGAGTTGTCAGAGCTACACGTAAATTAGCGATCGCATTCGTTTCCGTCACTTGTATGCGCTTATTCAAAGGTCTGTAGTTATACACCACAGCCCAAAGCATTCCTGCTACCATTAACCCGACAAACGTTGCAAAAACTAGGTAAATACCTCTCCATTGCAGGTTAAATGCCAGAAGTGTAGTGGCTATTGCTGGACCCGACAAAGCCCCAATACCGTAGAATGCATGTAGCAGTCCCATTAAGTCAGCCTGCTGTTGTTCGTTGGCAATGTAGCTATTAATGCCAGCATCAATTAGACCAATTCCCAGACCGAGGAATGTGCCTGTAGCAACCATCAACCACCAATAAGGGCTGAGGGCATAAGTCACAAGGGCGCAGGTGAGAATAGTGGATGCTAGCAGTAACATCCGCGCCATTCCCATACTGCTACTCAAGATACTGCTTGCTAATGCTGCAAAAATATACCCCGTCACTTGGCTTAAGAAAAGTAGAGAAATACCAGCAGCAGTCAAGTTGTAGGTTTCTTGAATAGAGGGGATCAAGACACCTAAGCCTCCTTCCGCAATGCCAATGGCTATAAAGGCATAGAAACAAAGAGCGATCGCAACCCACATTTAACTGTTTACCTGAGAGCACAACGATCGCATGGTAGCAACACTTGCTACCGAGCTAATCTTATATATTTTTACAGCATTCTCAAATCACTCGCAAGATAGAGAAACTCAGTATTTCGTGATACCCAAAGTGATGCGAAGAACAGCCTGGATTGAGTCAGAATTTTCTGAAAAAACTTTACAGACGGCGAGCGCTACAAGGATACTTACCTACTTTCATACACAGGCAAGATCCTTTGATTTTTAGCGCTTGCTAATATAACATCACTTGCTTTCTCACTAATTATGTAGATTGGTGTGACAATAAAGTAACCAGGAACGCGCGGGAATACCGAAGCATCTACGATCCGCAGATTGCGCGTACCATGAACGCGGAATTCACTATCAACCACAGCCATTGGGTCGTTCAATGTACCTATCTTGTTAGTGCATGAGGCATGATGTCCCCACGCCTCAGCCTCCACAAATTTGATAACCTCTTCTCGCGATTGAACTGTTGGACCGGGAATCACTTCTTTTGAAATATCTGCAATACGCTCGTTCATGCGACGCACAAATTCGACACCATTAATAACTGATTCGAGATCCTCTCCTTCAATGTCGTTACCCTCAGTAAAATAATGAAAGTTGATTTCGGGAGTGTCACGTGGGTCAGATGAGCGCAGTTTCACACTTCCGGCGCGATTACGTGTATGCGCTTTCAGAACAGTCCAGCTGAACTGGTTTTTTATTTGTGAGAGAGGCTCAGACCAACCAGGATAATAGCCTTGGTATGGTACGGGTAAGCCAAAGATGAAGAGGTCGGGAACGCTTCGTGCTGAATCGGACTTCCGGATATGACCTCCGAACACGGCGTTGTTCGCATAAATTCCCTGACCCTGTTCCCACTCAACAAAGCAAGGATCGGACGGTTTTCCTGGAGTGCAGTTCTGAGCGAGCGTGAAATCCGAATTCATTTGTGTTATAATACCAACTTCGTAGCGATCTTGCAGGTTCTCGCCAACTCCAGGAAGGTTAACGATTGGCTGAATACCATGTTTGTGGAGTTCATCAGCCGGACCGATGCCGGAGAGCTTTAGAATCTGCGGGCTGTTAAAGGCACCAGCTGCCAGGATGATTTCGCGAGAAGCGTACATTACTTTTCTCGGTCCGGGTTCCGGTCCATCGGATGGAGCCTGCGGATCGGCGCGATAAAGATGAGCGCCCTCAAGGTACTCAACACCGATTGCGTCCTTGCCACGGAAAAGCACGCGAGTGACTAAGGTGTTGGTTTTAACAATTAGGTTATTTGGGAGTGCAGCAGCAGTCTCTCTAATGATTTCGCGTACACCATTTCGACGGCCATTGCGAGTTGCTTGCGGGACGTTGTAGAATCCTTCGGTATCCTTTAAATTAACTACCCAAGAATTTGGATCGAGTTCTCGACGTAAAAATGCATCAAGTAGGCTTTCAGAACCAGCTTCAATAGCAGCCGAGCGCAAAATCTGCTGCATGTTGCTGTCTTTAATAAACAGTGCGGGATCGGTTATTTCGGTTGTTAGCCAGCCATCAAATCCATGACGTGTTGGGTTGCTGGTGCTTGTTGGTCGTTCAACATAGCGGCACTGCTCGAGCCGCTCAAAGTACTTCCGCATATTCTCTGCTTTCCAGCTAGGGTCGCCAGTATCTTCTGCAATCGCATCCCAGTCACTGTTATTTGGATAAATCGTAATCATTAGATTATGCACGGTGCATCCACCAAGCGTACCAGCTCGTGGATACAACACACCGCCTCGTTCGGGAACATACTTACTATTGCGTTTTTGGCGCTCCTCATCTGTGTACTGCCGAACGAAGTAGTCCCATCTGACTCTTGGATCTTCACCGACAAGCGGACTGAATAATGGCACTGAGATCAGCTCGTCACCGTCCTCACCACCAGCCTCTATGAGAACTACCTTATGCCCTGCTTTTGCAAGATTGACAGCCAAGGGACCACCGCCCGCACCAGAACCAACAACTATATATTCGACAGGTGCTGATGGATTGATAGGAATAGCTTTTTTTTGATAGGCTAATGAAGCTGCTAACCCAGTAGAGAATAGAGCGGCATTTTGAAGAAAGCGACGGCGGTTATAAAATTGGTCGAGCATAAGTTGTTCCTTGGTACAGAGTAATAAGTTTTTCTTCAAGTTCTTCGTGCTTGTCTACAAATACATGGCGGGTACTTTCATAAAGACTAGTACTTACGATCGCTGGACGCCATCAACACTACTGCTACAGTCGGGAATTACTTTTTGGTTTTTGTCACCATTTCTATATGTCTCATAGATTTTCCAGAGTACAATGGGAAAAAATAGGATATTTTCATCAAACGAATTAAGGAAAATACTTAGAAAGTAGGAAAAAGTCAGTAGAACTTACATACAAACTGTAAAAACCCTCACCACATCTGAATTATCTAATTTTCTATCTTGCGATTTTATCTTTTTGACTCCTATTTTTTCCTATAGACAATTGAAATTATCTTCAATATTGTAGAGACATGAAAATTTGAGGTTGAGTCACAAAGCAGGTTTCAATTCTCTGACTTAGATAAAGAGGCTTAAAGAGATGACAACTATACAAGCGAGAATTTATTTGTCTGACAAGGGTTTCCTTGTATCCTAATAGCAGATTTATTTATAGGACTTACGCAAAACCCCCCACTTTATCGGGGTTTGGGGAGATCTGCAACACGTGAAAACCCCAGAATATCGTTGACGTTGCGTAAGTCCTGATTTATAACGTGAAGACCGTGTTAGTGGTTTAATTAAGATAGTTTGAATTTTGTTGGCGTGTGTTGAAGAAAGATTGTTCATCACTTTATGAGTAGAGGTAAAGATGAGAGATTTAAGCAGCAGGTGTTGGTTGTGGGGACTTTTGTTAACAAGTAGTCTTTGTTTATTTGGGATAGGCTCCGCTTCAGCTAGAGCAGTTGATGAAGTCTTGGTACCGCCGTCGCCCTTTAAAGGATTCAATGGTATTAATTTCGATCCAAAAGGACAACTGTATGTAGGGAGCGTAATACAGCAAACTACATATCGAGTTAATCCCGTGACGGGAGAATACGAGGTATTTCTCGATCGCCCCTTTGGTCAGGCTGATGATTTCTTATTTACTCCAAACAATCAATTTTTTTACACGGCTTTACTGACTGGTGAGGTGAGAAACTTTGACCCGCAGACAGGTAACTTCAAAACTCTAGCTTCGGGTATCAGTGGCATTGATGCGATCGCACAAAATGCTGAGGGTCGCATCTTCGTCGCTCAAAGTTTGAGTTTGCAAAACACGGGGCTTTACGAACTTGACCCAACAGGAGCAACTCCTCCACGCTTGATTCTCAATCTACCGGGATTGAATGCTTTCGAGTTTGGTGCTGATGGGCTTTTGTACAGTCCCCTTCAATTTACAGGGGAGATTGTCAGAATTAATGTGGATACTGGCACTGTAGAACGGGTAGCTTCAGGTTTGGTGAGTCCCATTGCTGTTAAATTTAATTCAAAGGGCGAGCTATTTGCCTTAGATAGTGCAACAGGTCAAGTTCTCTATGTGAACACAATAACCGGACAAACTCAGGAGAAAGCAAGGTTGCAACCGGGACTTGACAATCTTGCTTTTGGTTCTAACGATTTATTGTACGCAACCAACTTTGTGGATAGCGATATTAATGAAGTCAATACGGAAACTGGTAAAGTTCGTCCTGTTATCAAGAGTTCTGGACTGACTTCCCCTGGTGGAATTGCTGCTTACGGTAACTCTCTATATATTGCTGATGCCTATTCCTATCGAATTTTAGATCGTCTAAGCGGACGCATACTAAAGACAGTACGGAGCATCGTAACGCCCCTTCAATTCCCCCTTACTGTTTCTATTAATGACCAAAACGCAATTACCAGCAGTTGGTTTTTAGGAGTCGTGCAGCGACTCAATCGGGAAACGGGGGAAGTATTGGATACCTATACGGGTTTTAGCGTACCCTATGATGCGGTTGAGCTTGCAGACAACAGTATCGTAGTTGCTGATTGTGCCAGAGGTCAACTCATACAAATTTTGGACAAAGTCGGTAGCAATAGACGTACAGTGGTAGAAGGTTTGGGTTGCCCGACGGGTTTGGCAAAAGTGGACGACTCTACTGTTTTGGTCACGGAATTTCTCAGTAACCAACTCTCGCGAATCAATTTAGCAACTGGAGAA
This sequence comes from Scytonema hankhaensis NUACC26, assembly GCF_045865695.1. NCBI lineage: Bacteria > Bacillati > Cyanobacteriota > Cyanophyceae > Nostocales > Scytonemataceae > Scytonema > Scytonema hankhaensis. The sequence goes on along the minus strand of NZ_BAACAP010000246.1, from coordinate 129,903 downwards.
CGTCAAGTCATCGCAACGAATTTATCTTCTCCAGAAGGTGTTGCTTACCATTCCAGTGGTATTGCAGTGGTTGCTGAAGTTGGCACCCAAAGTCTTAAAGCAATTAATATCAATACGGGCAGAAGTTTTATTTTAAAGAAGAATTTACCTATTGGCTTTGAAGGTCCTCCAGACGGACCCCCACCTTACGGGCTGACAGGAATTGCTATAGCAGGTGACACAGTGTACGTAACAGGAGATAGAGATAATTCCGTTCGCACCGTTAAACTTAAAAAATTTCCATAGAAGACAGGACTTACGCAACCTCAATGGTATTTCAGGGATTTCACGCTTTGGAGCTCCTCCCATTTCCCCCAACCCTAGAGGGAACCCCTAGCCCAGGGAAAAGTAGGATGTTTCTATATATCCCAGAGAAAACAGCGATATCACCGCCAACGCTTTCACAGGCTCTGGGGAGAAAATTCAGATTAACACATCTGGGTTGTATGCCGATCGAACAGCGTCCTAGAACAACATCTTTGAGCAATATCACTGCTTCATTAGAAAATATGCAGAACATTATTAATTTTCATCAGGACTTTAACAGATTCGTGGAAGATAGCTGTCGTATTCTTCCAGGAATGCAGTTGCCAATCTCACCTCTCCAATATGTCTTGTGGGAGAAGCTTGTTAATCAAGATAGTCTTTGGTTAGAGTTTGGTGTTGCTAGCCGGACACCCTCAATATTTTCTGTGAGTATCGGTTACAAGGAACTGTTTATGGGTTTGACAGTTTTGAGGGATTACCATCTGATTGGCGTCCTGGATTACCTAAAGGAGCTTTTAAGCAACCAGAATTACCCCAGGTAAAAAGCAATGCGACTCTCATAAAAGGTCTTTTTGAAGATACTATTCCTCAGTTTATCGCTGCTCACACCCAGCAGTATATATCTTTGTTGCACGTTGATTGCGATCTTTATTCATCAACTAAAACTATATTCAGGTATTTAGGAGAAAAACTCACAGAAGGTTCAATAATCGTTTTCGACGAACTGATTGAATATCCTGGATTTGAAGAACATGAGTTAAAGGCGTTTTACGAATTTGCTCTGGCTTCAGAGAAACAATTTCAATGGATTGGAATCAATGGAACTCAAGAAACTCAAGAACTATCTGAGTACGCCCAATACGGCTCGATGGGTGAACCCAGGTATACTCAAGACGTTCCACTTAAAGAGCGTGTTGCTGTCAGAGTCCTTTCTTAGCATTACTAAAACTTCCCATTGTGAGAAACACAACAGCAGGTGGAAAGAGACGCTTTTCCGATCTATATTGACATTAGAGAAAAAATGTGGTCAAAAGACAGCCGGAACTAGGTCAGAATTTTCTGAAAAAACTTGACAGATGGCGATCGCGTGAAACTTGCCAAGTGAAGTCCTTCTTAAGGAGTAGCGTGCGATCGCTGTTTCTAGCAGTTCTGTTATTTTTTCTGTCAATGGGAGGAACACTAGTTGCTGACCAAGTTAGAGCATCAACCTCTATCGTCCAAAACCAAGCCGATACTTCACAGTTGGTAGAACAAGGCAAAGCGCTTTATGAAGTTGGAAAGTTTGAGGAAGCGGTTATAGTTTGGCAAGAGGCAGAAAAGGCTTTTGCAGCTATTGGGGATAAGTTAAATCAGGCAATGGCGTTGAGCAACCTCTCGCTCACTCTTCAACAAGTGGGACAATGGGATAAAGCTAAAGAAGCGATCGCCCAGAGCCTGAACCTCTTGCAAACGCTAGAAAAGACACCAACTCAATTGCGAATCCTCGGTTCTACCTTGGATATCCAAGGACAGCTGCAACTAGCAGTGGGAGAATCCTCAAAAGCCTTGCTGTTATTTTGTCTCGACCCAAACAAGACCTACAATACTACGCAACTCCACTGATTGACAATCCAAACGATGGAGAAGGAGGTCCGGTCGAGCGCGTCTTCGACGATCTGTTTGCGACTTTAACCCCTTTCATCTCTGGTTCAAACCCACTGCGTCCGCGACAGATTCTTTACGATTGGCTCATCCGTCCGGTAGAGGCGGAACTAGAAAAGGAAAAGGTCAAAACTTTGGTGTTTGTCCTAGATGGAGTGCTGCGCGGAGTTCCTGTAGCGGCACTTTATGACAGCAAAAAGCAGGAGTATCTGATTGAAAAGTATAGCGTTGCTTTGACTCCAGGGTTGCAGCTTTTGTATTCGCGACCGCTTTCCCCAGATAGGTTAAGAGCTTTAGCGGGAGGTTTAGCTGAAGCGCGTCAGGGGTTTTCGGCTTTGCCTGCAGTAGAGCTAGAAGTCCAAGAGATCGCTAAGGTGATTCCATCTCAAGTCCTGTTGAACAGAGAATTTACTCGCGATCGTCTTCAAGCTCAAATCAACGCTGTACCTTTCTCCATCGTTCACTTAGCAACTCACGGTCAGTTTTCTTCCCAAGCGGAAAATACCTTTTTGCTAACCTGGGACGATCGCATTAACGTTAAAGAGCTAGACAAATTACTGCAAAGACGCGAACAACTAAACCGAAGCCCCCTTGAGTTGTTAGTTTTAAGCGCCTGTCAAACAGCAACTGGTGACAAGCGAGCGGTTTTGGGACTAGCAGGGGTAGCAGTGCGATCGGGAGCACGCAGTACGTTAGCGAGGCTGTGGTCAGTTGCAGATGAGTCTACTGCTGAGTTAATGAGTAAGTTTTACTCAGAGTTGAATAAATCTGGGGCGACCAAAGTCGAGGCACTTCGTCAGGCTCAACTCTCCCTACTGAAATCGTCTCAATATAAACATCCCTACTACTGGTCACCATTCGTTTTGGTAGGAAATTGGTTTTAGTGCATAAGTTAATGATTCATAACCCATTTATACATATAACAAGGTAAAGCTATTCATGCTGAACTTTTGCCCTGACTAGGGATGACCCTTATCAAAAGATAAGTAATGTTTAACAACAGACCACTGATTCATCTAATTATCGTAGGGCTGTTTCTTTTAGGGACAAAGCCCGCGAGCGCTCAATTAAGTGCCGAGAGTTCGGCGAAGACAAATCACCTACTATCCCAAGTTAGATTTAAACCACCACCAGGTCAAGGCAAGCCAAAGAGAACATCAGGAGCGGGAACACGTCAGAAGTGGTTATGTCCTCAAGACGCAATATCAGCCGCTACATCCAACATATTATTAGATAAGCCATCAGCGATCGCACTGGTTCCTCCCAATAGCAACTATGGGTTGACTGTGGCAGAACGTCCAACATTTTTAGTTTACTTGCCACAAATATCTGCAAAGCAAGTTGTATTAAGTCTTATAGAAGAAGGCACTCAGCATTATTCCCAAACCTTTTTCTCCATCACGGGAAAGCCTGGTATCGTAGCTCTGAATATCCCCAATAGTTCACCTCCTTTAGAAGTAGGAAAGAACTATGAGTGGGCTGTGGTATTGATTTGTGGGGAAAAACCCAGCCCAAACGATCCAATAATTGCCTCTTGGGTCCGTCGTGTTGCTTTACCTCAGCCACTTACTAGTCAGAGAGTGAGTTTGGAGCAAGCAAACTGGTATGGCGAAAAAGGAATTTGGTACGATGCTTTAACAACTTTGGCTCGAATAAGAAAAGCCCAGCCCAACAGCAAAGCTGTAACAGGTATTTGGACTAATTTTCTTAAATCTGTAGGACTAGAGGTAGTTGTTACAGAGCCATTTCAATTCTAAGTAGGTAGTCACAATGATAGGTCATAACATGAATTTTCCTCAAGTGATTAATAATCTATTGCGATTTGTGAAAGCTTGGTTAATCAAAAACATAAGGCTAAATCGATACTCAATTCGAGGTTATCGATTTCAAAGAAGCATGAATGATAACGGCTCACCCTCAATGATATTGCCAGTGACGGCTCGAATTGCCCAGAGCATTATGTACATCACACTCGATCGCCCAGCTGTACTCAATGCTATCAACTTAGAGATGGTTGAGTTGTTGCAACAACACCTGATTGAAGCAAGACAGAGCCCAGCAATTCGAGCCATCGTGATTACAGGTAAGGGGCGTGCTTTTTGTGCTGGAGGAGATTTGAAGTTTGCCGTTCAAGCAAATCCTGATACTCCGGGCGATTCATTTTTAGCTTTAACTGCTGTGCTACATCAGTGCATTGAAGAAATCCGCACCATGCCGAAACCTGTTATTGCTTCGATTAATGGAGTCGCAGCAGGGGCTGGCTTATTCCTGGCATTAGCTTGCGATTTACGGATTATGGCAAAATCAGCTTACCTGAAGCAGTCCAATACGTCCTATGGATTATGTATACCTGCTGGCGGGACGTTTACCCTACCTCGTTTGGTGGGAATCGGACGAGCGATGGAAATCATAATGCTGGATCGACCGCTCGATGCCAAAGCCGCTCAGGATCTTGGTTTGGTGAATCGGATCGTTCCTAATCATAAGTTGATTGAGAATACCCAAATATTAGCAAAATGTGTTGCCAAAATGCCGATAGAAACATTGGGGCGCATGAAGCAACTGATCGATGGGTCCTTTTATCACACTCTGAACGAACAACTCGCAGCAGAAAGTCAAGCAATGGCTATTAGCGCCAATTCAACCGAAGGACGAGAGGGACTGACTGCGTTCTTACAAAAACGGCGTCCGGTGTTTAAGTAAGTATTGTACGAAAATCTTGTATTTTGTATACAAAATAATGTCTTTAACCTTGGTAGGTAAGTTTCCACTTAGTACCTGTATATCTTTCCTCAACACTAGGAGCCAATCCAACTGTACCATCTCCTGTTCTACCATCTAGCCATTTGGGTCCATTTACACTACCCAAGCAATATAATGAATAGCTGTTGCCATCGGTATATACCCTCCACCTAGCGCCTGTATATCTTCCCTCTCCGTAACTATGAGCTAATCCCACAGTCCCATCTATTGTTCTACCATCTAGATAGTTAGAACCAGGTATATCGCCAAGGCAATAAAATGTGTAGTAGATTCCTACACTTGTACTTTGCCTCCTATCCACTCTCCACTTGGTACCCGTATACATTCCTCCAAAACTAGGAGCCAATCCAACTGTGCCATCTTTTGTTCTACCGTCTAGATATCTCGGACCTAGTTTATCTCCTAAACATTCAAGTGAAATTATACTTCCAGATTCTAATGGTAGGCATACACGTCCAGATATCTGTGCTTGTGCTGGACTATTTAAAGTAGAGTCAGCAATTAGATTTGCAACTAAAGGAATACTTCCTTTCGCAGATGCAGCAACGAAACCGCTTACTACTTGGAGAACTTGACGGCGCGAGAAAACGGAAAATGTCATAGTTACACTAGTTCCTCTATTTTTACCATTGCCTTATGTGACTACTCTATCAAAAGTGTTTTTAAGAGGAATTATTGCCATTGATAAGTTACCCTCTACTCCTGAAACACTATGGTTGAACCTTAAGGAAAGGGCGTGCTTCAGCAACAAGCGATCGCGCTCGGTGATGGTTTTACCCAGAGAAGACGTCAGACGCTCAGCTGTGGTCAAGTTGCTGGCGACTTGGAAAGTTAGTATAGAAGTAAGTGGTGAGATTGATGCCGAAGACAGGGAATTAATTATGAACTTATCACAAGCTTACTTAGAGGATGTTTTAAAAGTGATAACTGAGGTATTCAATATTCTCGCTCCCCCTAAATCCACCTTCAAAAGGGGGACTTTTAGAGTATTTTCCCCCCTTTTGAAGGGGGGCTAGTTCCGATCAGTGCAACTGCGCTCCAAACAACTCCACTGCTCAGTGTCAGTGTACCGCTTGGTTTGCAATTTGGACTAACTGCGGGAAGACTCAGGTAGACTTAGTGGAATTGGCGAACACTGTGGGTACTCAAAGACAAGAACAGAGAGTTTCCTCAAGCACGAACTCAGTCCAAAATTCTACATCATCTCAAATCTCAACTCCTATTGTGGAAGCTCAAGGATGGGTATTCAACGATAAAGGTGAGATAGTTCTCGTTGCCAATAACTCCACTGTCTCCACACTTCAACCCTCTTCTAGAAATTTAGATGGCTGTTCGGCACGTTAGATTTGTGCTTATAATATGTGAGGATTGCTGACTCGGTTATTATAATGTCACAGCATCTTGCCATTACCATAGCTGATATAGAAGCCGCAGCCAAACGGTTGGCTGGTATTGCTCACCGTACCCCCGTGCTTACCTCAAGAACAGTAAGCGATCGCACTCACTCTCAGGTATTCTTTAAATGCGAAAACTTTCAACGCACGGGGTCATTTAAGTTTAGAGGTGCTTACAACGCCCTATCACAACTATCAGAAGAACAGAAAGAAAAAGGCGTACTGACCTTCTCATCTGGAAATCACGCTCAAGGAATAGCACTCGCCGGACAACTCCTCAAAATTCCTACCACAGTTGCTATGCCAGATGACGCCCCATCTGTTAAATTAGCAGCAACTCGCAGTTATGGTGCTGAGGTAATTTTGTATAACCGCAAAGAAACCAATAGAGAAGAATTAGCCCACAATCTATTAAAAGAAAAGGCACTGACACTAATTCCCCCATACGACCATCCTCATATCATAGCGGGACAAGGTACAGCAGCCAGAGAACTCATACAGGAAGTTGGTGAACTAGACTTATTGTTAGTATGTTGCGGTGGTGGCGGTTTACTCTCAGGTTCCGCCATTGCAACCAAAGCTGCTTTACCCAATTGTCGGGTTATTGGAGTAGAACCAGCCCTTGCTGACGATGCAACCCGTTCCTTCTATACCAAAACTTTACAAACAGTAGAAAATCCCGATACCATTGCTGATGGTGCGCGGACTCCTTATCTAGGTAAAATCACCTTTCCACTCGTGTTGCATTACGTTGATGATATGGTCACCGTATCCGAAGAAGCTATTGTTCGCACCATGTTCTTTTTATGGGAACGTCTCAAAATTGTTGTAGAACCTACAGGAGTTTTAGCCGCCTCAGCTTTACTAGAAGGCGTTGTGAAAGCACCAGGGGCTAGGGTTGGTGTAATTCTTACAGGTGGCAATGTGGATTTAAAATCAGTGACAAGTACTCAGTGACCAGTGACCAGTAACCAGTGACCAAGTGTAAAGTGGTAAAAGCTCCAAAATTTAGCTACGGAAAAAATGAATAATTAACCGCAGATGAACGCTGATGCACGCAGATAAAATCTACTTTGTGCAAAAAGTCTATTGTTTAAGTATGGGAATTAACTGGTCACTGGTCACTGCTCACTGGTCACTGCTCACTGGTCACTGCTCACTGTTATGGTAGCCAAAACTCTGGTAATATCGATTTACCAATTTGACGTGCGGTTCTGTTCGCGATTCTTGCCAATTGGATGTGAGTTTCATCGACTTCCACAGGTATAACTCGTGCTAGCGAACCCTCTCCCAAATAAGAAACAACCAAGTTTGCTGCTTCTAATCCGGTTACATAAGCCTTTTCTTGCGACCACGAACCATGACGGTTGGCAATCCAGTCACCGCTCATAAACACGTTTTTAATACTTGTCCTTGCTGGTAACATATAACAATAGCTACCAGGAGCAAAGTGAGAAACTGCTTGTGGTAATCGAATCACACTGCGATCGATAACTTTTGCGTCTCCAAATGCTGGTACGCAAGTTGTCAAATAACGCTGTACTAACCGTACAATCTCTTCATTTTCCAAAGATAAAAACTGATTGGCGTGATAAAAATCAACTTCAACAACGGTTCCTGGTTCGTTGCGGTACTCGTCATGCAATGCATTTAAATCAAAAAATGTCCAACCTGTGGTTGCATCAAATCCAAAGCAAGCATTGGAAGGACGCTGAATATTGATTTTGCGGTCAAACCACAGCCGAGTTGCCAGAACATCAATTGCTCCTAAATTACCTATGTTGCGGAATTCTTTCCGACTTTGCAAGCTGGGGCTATTGGCGAGAATCTTTTTCATACCTGTAATACCAACAGCAAAAACCACAGCATCGGTCTCAAAGACTTCATCACCGCACACAACCCCAGTGGCTTGATTCTCACTATTAACAATTACATCAGTGACGCGACGATTTGCTAACACCTTTGCACCAGCTTTTTCAATACGTTCTACCCAAGGACGGAAGATTTTTTCTCCTACAGTTCCCCGACACCACACAACGTCAAAATCTGGTTGATGTGCCAGGATGAAATAGTAAAGCATTCCCAGAGTCGCTGCAGCCGAACATTGTTCTCCAGGTGCAAACAAGCCCACCAGTAACATGGGTTCAAATGATTCACGATATAGTCTTGCGGAAACGCCAAAATCTTTAAATAATTCGCGGGCTGTCACAAAGTCATAACGCCGCCATGCTTCATCGGAATTGTCGAAATCGATAATGGCATAGAGTAAAGGTAGGGCGCTGATACGATCGATAAGTGGCAAGCGCTTAAACTGAGTGTAGAGAAAAGTTCCTAAAGGTGTTGGGAGTCGAGGTAAATTCTGAAAAATTGGTGATTCAACTTCCAATCCCAAAGGTGAATATTGAGACGAACGAGTCCAAGTGGTAAAAGGGTTAATTTCCAACTCATCGATAAGAGCAAAGATATTCCTGTATGGATACCAAAAGCCGTGGATACCCGCTTCTACGGAACGTCCTGCTGCTGTTTTCCAACCCGCAACCAAGCCACCCGGATAAGAACCTGCTTCTAAAAGTGTCACTTCATACCCTTGTTTTGCTAAGTGGTAGGTTGCTCCTAAACCAGCCCATCCCGCACCCACAACGACTATCCGCTTACTACGCGACACTTCTGCCATACTAGCCTCCGTTTTTTCTCCTACGATTGTATATAAAATTTTCAACTTAATTGGGGCATAATTGTTTTTCCTAGTTGAATATACTTATAATCTAGAGGTCAACTAGAAGCACTTACTTGAAACTACTGTCGTCTGTTACTAAGTGCGGAATATAGTCAAGAACAAATATATTTCAGCCTTGCTGAGGAGCAATACAAATGAGTTCATCCGTTATTAGCAAAGTCAATCTGAATAATTTTCAGATGAGGAACGGTATCTATTTTCCCAAAGATTATGAAGATTTGAACAAGACAGAACAAAAACAGAGATGGGACAGAATTGGGAAAACTTACTACGGATCTCAAAAAATTGAACAAACTGAAGAGATATCGCAACTGAAACAAGATTATACTCTCCTTACCGGAAGACCTGGAGGGACTTGGACTAAGTTTCCACTCAATAAGTCCGTTGGTTCTATTCTTGAGATTGGTTGCGGTTACGGACGAATTCCGTTGTTTCTATCAAAAGACAAGAACTTGCGCTGTCAGAAATACTACGGTATTGATATTTCAGAATCTCTACTGCGTCGTTTGCTCAAGTGCAAGCAGGAATATAATTTTTTCCCTGGAGCCGAATTTTATATTATTTGTGCCTCGGCTGAACTGTTACCTCTGGAAGATAACTCTGTAGACTTAATCATATCTAATTGCGTATTTATGCATATACCAGAGGCACAACTCAGAACCCTCATGGTAGAGATGTCTCGCATCTTGAAGCCCGGAGGAACTTTTGTTTTTAATCATTCTTTCCACAATAAAGCCTGTCCATCTCATCAAATCCACAATATTGTGAGAAAGTTAAGCCCCATCAAAAACTCAGTGTATCTCAGACAATACACTGTTGATGAAATTGCAGCGATGTTAGATACTTCCGGGATGAAAGCGAAGTGTCCGCAGTATATTGTAGAACCAACACAAGAGTATGCTGTTGTACCAACCGTTATTAAAGGTGTTAAAGTTCCTTTCGCTCAAGCAGTTAACAGTCGTCTCAAACCTTCATCAGATTCTATGAAAGAAACTTTTGCTTACGGCTTTAGTGCTTATAGTGCTCAACTAGGTTAACGGCTTCTAAATCAAACAATATTCCAACATATAGCAATCCTATTTGATTTATAAAATACACGTAGGTAGGGAAGACAGCCCACCACCAAGTCTTTTGTGCGGCATAGCCCTACCTACAGTACCTAAAATTGTTTACAAATGATTTAAGATTGCTATATCTTGTGGTGCGGGCATCTTGCCCGCCACTACATAAGAACGATCGCTAACCAAATACTATGAAACTCATTCAAAAAGCTCAGCCAATAGAAACAGTAACTGAAATTTGGTCTGAATGGCGGAAGCAAAAGCTGCCATTGTATCTATTTCTGGCGATGTGCTTTAACCTTGTGCTTGCACCTATGGTTTATGCTGCTAGCGATCGAACGTTTTCCCAAAGTCAAGCTTGGGCTTTGGGTCTGTTAGGGCTGGTAACGGTAGGGCTTTCTATCTATCTATTTTTCGTCATGTTTGTACCGGAAAAATTTTAATGAGTTTTGTTCGTAATGCATTATTTTAGATATCAGCAACGAGGTATAACCCATCGATGAGACTTCTAAAACAATCACCTCTTCTAGCAGCTCAAGTTGTAATGCTAGGGATTTTTCCTACAGCAGTACTGGCATCAACTTTCAAGCTAGAGGAAGCGACCATTCTTGATGTTAATGCAGCATTTGAGGCAGGTACTTTAACAAGTCAAGAACTCACACAAATGTACCTTGACCAAATTGCTACATACGACCAAGCAGGAGCAAAGCTAAATTCCATTGGTTTCCTCAATCCAAACGCGCTACAGGAAGCGAACCAGCTAGATGCGCTACGCAATCGAGGTACTATTCTCGGTCCACTACACGGTATACCAGTAGTAGTGAAGGACTCGTACAATGTTGAGGGTTTGCCAACAACTAACGGTGTTACGGTTTTCAAGTCGCTCATCGCGACACAGGACGCTTTCGCCGTCAAGAAACTTCAGGAAGCCGGAGCAGTCATCCTAGGTAAGGCGAACATGAGTACTTGGGCTTTTTCTTACGATGGGGTGAGCGAGGCATACGGACAAGTTATCAACCCTTATGCGCCAGACCGCACGCCTGGTGGTTCCAGCAGTGGATCGGCAGTATCGGTAGCAGCTAACCTGACGATGCTTGCTATGGGTGGCGAGACTGGCGGCTCGATCCGCGTACCCAGCACCCACAACGCTCTGGTCGGTCTTAAACCCAGTGCTGGTCTAATCTCTGTCGATGGTACCTGGCCCCTAGCGCCCGAGCGGGACGTAATTGGTCCGATGGCTAGAACGGTTGCAGATGTTGCCATTGCGATGGATACGCTGGTTGACTACGACCCAAACAACATCTGGAATCTTTACATCCCGGACAAAATCCGTCCTAATTCTTACATTAATTTCCTTGACGACACTTCACTCCAAGGTAAGACACTGGGTTTACCCCGACCTTACATTGGTAAGGGCGATCCCGAAAAGGGGGAAAGCTTTCCCATAGATCCGCAGGTCGCCGCAGCGTTCGAGCAAGCCAAGATAGCATTAGAAGCGCAAGGAGCAAAGCTAGTTGAAGTTGACATTCCCGCTCACAAAACCTGGTTTATTGATAATAGTCCGGAAGGTTACCCCAGCTCCGACAACTGGGTAGATCGGAGTCTGGCATACTATTACGAACAACTCATCAAGGAGTACAACAACGACGAAATTAAATCATTCGTTGACTTGCTCAATATTATCCCAGAGGATAACTTAAACTACTCCTACGTCAAGGATATTGCCGAAATCATCGCTGCGGGAGTTGCCAAGCCGTGGGAGGAGCTTCCAGAAGTAGCCCAAGCACTGCAAGCTCTCGCCAAACTCCGGACAGAACAGTATGAAGACTTTATGGCAGCGAACAGCATTGATGCCTTTGTCTTTCCAACGCTCAACTACCTTGCGCCATCACAGGGAGACGCAGGAGACGAAGTGTACAAGGTCTACGGTAGTCTTCCTGCACGGTTCGAGGCAAACATCCTCGGTTTACCAGCTATTACAGTCCCAATGGGATTCTCATCTCAAGGAATTCCCATGTCTTTGGAGTTTTTGGGCAACTACTTTGGTGAAGCAGAAATTATTAGCTATGCATATGACTACGAGCGTGCTACACAGCTTCGTCGTCCTCCCATACTTGTACCTGAGCCTTCTATATTACCTACTATGGTGTTGCTTGGTTTGGGATTTCTCACCTTTAGGCTCAAACGTCGGCACCGCATCAAAAAGGATTGCTGGACTAGACCTCTTGCAAAAAGGTTATTTTCTACTAAGCACTAACAACTAACAATTAACAACTAACTAATCCGTTATCCCCTTAACGATCGCATTGGACATTGTCTCTACATTTAGTAAATTCATATCTTTTTGCGAATCTACAAAACAGCACTCTACCAAAATGGCTGGCATATTGGTATGTTTAATAACATACAAATGACCACCATCTTTAACACCACGATTTACAAATCCTAGTTTGACAATTTCATTTAATACGGACTGGGCAATCTTTCTACCTCCTTCACTCATTGCAAAGACTTCAGTTCCATGAGCTTGTCCGTTAAAGGCATTGAAATGAATAGAAACAAATATATCAACTTGAGCATTATTTGCTGTTTGGCATCTTTTAGCAAGTGATTCTCTGACTGTATCAGCTTGCGATGGTTTACATGATACCACTTCATGCCCTAATTCTTTTAACTTAGATATAACTTTAGTACCTACATCTAAAGTGAGTTTATCCTCAATTTTTATTCCTCTTGCTCCTGTATCAGGAGGGCAATTATGTCCAATATCAATTGCGAATTTCATTTTCTGTACCTCAGATAATTAGGTGACTTTCTCTTTAGGATTACAATTGTAGTTATCAAATTAAGTGATGTTGAGCACCAATCCAAAAATGATTTTACGGACATTGTTGAGATTTATTACCGCCTTGTCTTTTTGGATAATGACTCATTTTTTATAGAAAAACTAGGAGAAATTTACTTAATTTAAACTGTGAAGAGAAAACAAAGATTGAAACAGTAATCAGTCACAGTAAAATACTAATATATTTTGGTAAACTAACGACTGGAAAGCACAACTATCTATAGAAATATGCAAAAAAGACCTTTAAACGCCCGTGTTAGTGTAGAAGAGTATAGACTACTACAGCGTTTGCGCGATCGCAAACCCGCACAAAACCCACCTAAGTCTCAGACCTCTCTAGGTGACAGATTGGCTGATATAGTCGCTGATACTGTCGGTTCTTGGCGATTTATTATCATTCAAAGTGCTTTGCTCATACTTTGGATTATTCTTAACATCACAGCTTACGTCAAGCATTGGGACCCTTATCCATTTATCTTACTCAATCTAATGTTATCTTTTCAGGCAGCTTACACTGCACCTATCATTATGATGAGTCAGAATCGTCAAGCGAATATCGATCGCCAGGATGCGAAATATGACTATGAAGTCAATCAAAAAGCAGAATTAGAAATTGAATTGCTACATGACAAAATGAACCTTTTACGGGAAGAGGAAATTGTCGCGATTACACAAATGCTGAAAGCACATCAAGAACAGTTACAACTGATAGAAAGTAAGTTATCAGAAATATCTGCTCGTTTAATAGATAATTAATTTTATGTATTTATTCGAGAGAAATAAGCTGAAAAACTTAATTTTTTTAGAAAAACAACAAATTCAAAAACTGTACTTTAAATCATTACTTCAACAGTTCATTTCATTTTTATCATTATAGATATGTGGCAAAATCTCATTTCCTACACTGTTGGAACATTGGCTGCACTTTTTCCAATCGCTAATCCTATAGGTGCAGTACCAATCTTTTACAGTCTAACGGCTGCGGATACTCCAAATTACCGTCTTCGACAAGCGAAAAAGACTACATTGAATGTCATTTTGGTATTGGCTACTTTTTTACTTGCAGGTAAGCTAATTCTCAATTTCTTTGGCATTTCATTAGGCGTCTTAAGGATTGCAGGGGGTTTAATTGTTGCTCATACTGCTTGGGAGATGGTAACTGCACGTCAGCGACTAACTAGTCAAGAACATCAAGAGGCAATAGATAAAGAAGATATATCTTTTACACCAATGGCTGTACCGATGGTTGGTGGTCCGGGAGCAATTGGAGTTGTGATTGGATTTTCAACTAGAGCTAGTCAGTGGGTTGATTATTTGGGTTGTTTAATTGGAATAGCTCTACTGGGAATCTTACTTTACCTATGTCTTGCTTTAGGGGAACCATTAATTGAAAAATTAGGGTCAACTGGTATGGGAGCATTGAATCGGATACTGGGGTTTTTAATTTTGGCAATCGCTGTTCAGTTAATTGCTGAAGGTACAGTAGAGATACTTAAGACAATGTGAGAGTTTTTTACAACCCCTAATGATTCTATGTAATTAATTATTTCTTAACTAATCAGTGACCATAAACTAGCTAAATTAAATGGACGACAACACAAAAAAAGAAGAATTCAGCCATGCTTATGTAAAATTGCTTGCTTCTGTCAGCGGTTTTATTGTAACTAATGCAAGTAGAGCACTAGATAATGCAGGCATAGACATAACTATCAGAGCACCTGGTATAATAGAAGAGATATTCTCGCCCAGTATCGATGCACAAGTTAAATGCACAGCGAAAGATATAATTAAAGAGACATTTATTAAATATCCTTTACCAGTCAACAATTATAGGAGGTTAATAGGTAAATCTGCTGTCTCTCAAATATTAATCATAGTGGTAGTTCCTAAAGATATGTCAAATGTTATAAATATTGTACAGAATGAAACATTGGTTAAAAGTTGTGCCTATTGGATATCTTTGAAGGGAAGACAAGATACCACTAATAATGAAACCATCACTATTGAAATTCAAAAAGACAATGTATTGACATCTCAAGTTTTAAAAAACCAAATAGAAAATGAAGCCAAAAGAAAAATGAGATTGTTAGATTTAGAAGATTTAATTTAGTAAGTTAGGTGAAGACAATGCGTAGTTTAATGTACTCTTATGAAAAGTATATATCTCCAAATCAAATAGTTATATATTTAGAAAAATCTGGATGGAATAAAATAAAAGAAGCAGAGGGTATATCTGCTTGGATATACAGTAAAGAAGATAAAAAAATGGGAATTTTTGTACCTTTGATAGATGATTTTGTGGATTATAGAGAAAGGATTTTAGAAGTTTTAGATACACTGGAAGAAATTGAAAGACGCTCAAAATATGAAATAATTCAAGATATTGTTAATAGATCTAAAATAGAAAGAGAACACTAAGAAAAGCTGTGAATCTCAGGTATGAAACGGATTGTCCTGGTTGCTGGGTTTGAATCGTTCAACGCTGACTTGTACCGCAAGGCAGCTTTTTTGGCTACCTCTCACGTAGATGAGTTGGATATTCGGGTATTTAGCGATCGCGATATCACCACAAAGCGTACTGAGGTAGAAGCAGCCTTAAAAGATGCTGATGTGTTTTTTGGGAGTTTGCTGTTCGATTATGACCAAGTATTGTGGTTGCGCGATCGCATCTCTGGTATCCCCATCCGCCTGGTATTTGAATCAGCATTAGAATTAATGAGTCTAACCAAACTTGGTGCATTTGCCATTGGAGATAAGCCTAAAGGAATGCCCAAACCAGTAAAGTTCATCCTGGACAAATTTAGTAATGGGCGAGAAGAAGACAAGCTAGCAGGTTACATTAGTTTTTTAAAAATAGGACCAAAGTTATTAAAATTTGTACCAGTACAGAAAGTACAAGATTTACGTAACTGGCTTATTATATACGGATATTGGAATGCAGGCGGATCGGAAAACGTCGCTGCTTTATTTTGGACATTAGCAGAAAAATATTTAGGTTTGAAAGTTGGGGATATTCCCGCACCAGTGGAAACCCCAAATATGGGGCTGTTACATCCCGACTACCCCGGTTATTTTGAATCACCCCGTCAGTATTTGGAGTGGTATCAGAAAAGGGGACTGGGGATAGGCGATTGGGGATTGGGAAAAATCAATCATACCCAGTCCCCAGTACCCAATCGCCAGTCCCCAATCGCCGCAATCCTCCTATACCGCAAACACGTTGTCACAAAACAACCTTACATTCCTCAACTCATCCGCCGTTTTGAAGAAGCAGGTTTAGTACCTTTACCTATCTTTATTAATGGTGTAGAAGGTCACGTCGCAGTACGGGATTGGATGACAACCGATTACGAAAGCGAACAACGACAACAAGGACACATAGAAACTCCCTCCCTTTCTCCAGAAGCTGTTAAAGTAGATGCGATCGTTTCTACCATTGGCTTTCCCCTAGTTGGTGGTCCTGCGGGTTCTATGGAAGCTGGGCGTCAAGTGGATGTAGCAAAACGCATTCTTACTGCCAAAAATGTACCTTATATTGTCGCCGCACCGCTACTAATTCAAGATATCCACTCGTGGACGCGCCAAGGTATTGGAGGATTGCAAAGTGTTGTTTTATACGCTCTACCAGAATTAGATGGAGCAATTGATACTGTTCCCCTTGGTGGATTGGTAGGAGAAGAGATTTATTTAGTTCCAGAAAGAGTACAGCGACTTATCGGGAGAGTGAAAAGCTGGATTAATCTCCGACAAAAACCAGTGTCTGAAAGAAAGATTGCAATTATTCTCTATGGGTTTCCTCCTGGTTATGGTGCTGTGGGAACAGCTGCATTGTTGAATGTACCGCGCAGTCTTTTGAAGTTCCTTTATGCGCTGAAAGAACAAGGTTATACTGTTGGAGATTTACCAGAAGATGGGGAAGAGTTGATTCGCTTGGTGAAAGAGTCTGATGAAGATTTTGTTTCGCGCAAAGACGCAAAGGCGCAAAGGGAAGAAGAGAGTTCTCTTGGCGTCTTGGCGACTTTGCGTGAGGAACAAACGCCAGCGACGGTGAATGTTAGGAAGTTAGAAAAATGGCTGGGATATCTCCGCACCAGACGAATTGAGAAACAATGGAAATCTCTGACGGGAACGGGTATTAAAACTTATGGTGATGAATTTCACGTTGGTGGTGTTTGGCTGGGAAATGTGTGGATAGGCGTACAGCCACCGTTAGGATTACAAGGTGACCCCATGCGGTTGATGTTTGAACGAGATTTAACGCCTCATCCCCAGTATGCTGCTTTTTATAAATGGTTGCAAAATGAGTTTCAAGCTGATGCTGTGGTTCATTTTGGTATGCACGGTACTGTAGAATGGTTGCCTGGTTCTCCTTTGGGGAATACGGGTTATTCTTGGTCTGATATTTTGTTGGGAGATTTGCCGAATTTATATATATATGCGGCGAACAATCCTTCGGAGTCTATTTTGGCGAAGCGTCGCGGTTATGGGGTGCTGATTTCTCACAATGTACCTCCTTATGGTCGTGCGGGGTTGTATAAGGAGTTGGTGGGATTGCGGGATTTGATTGCGGAGTATCGCGAAGATCCAAAGAAGAATTATTTGCTGAAGGAGGCAATTTGTAAGAAGATTCTGGATACGGGTTTGGATGCGGATTGTCCTTTTGAGGATGCTAAGCGTTTGGGAATCGCTTTTAGTGTCGAGAATGTTCGGATGTTTAGCGATCGCGTTTTTAATGATTATCTTGTAAATTTGTATGAGTATTTGCAGGTTCTGGAGAATCGGTTGTTCTCTTCTGGGTTGCATGTTTTGGGAGAAGCACCCGATGAGGAAGAGTTAGGATCTTACTTGGAAGCATATTTTGGGAATGAACTACAGAGTCGCGAAGAAGAAGAGGGGTTGATTAGAGGGTTATTGAGTCAAACCACTGATGAGTTGACGAATTTGTTGCGGGGGTTGAACGGGGAGTATATTCCTCCTGCACCTGGTGGAGATTTGTTGCGGGATGGTGCTGGTGTTTTACCAACGGGTAGGAATATTCATGCTTTAGATCCTTACAGAATGCCTTCACCTGCTGCATATGAACGGGGACGAGAAATTGGGCGAAAAATTATTGCTCAGCATTTGCAAGAACATGGGGCGTATCCGGAGACTGTGGCGGTGATGTTATGGGGTTTGGATGCGATTAAGACTAAGGGAGAGTCTTTGGGGATTCTTTTGGAGTTGGTAGGTGCGGAACCCGTGAAAGAGGGTACGGGGCGGATTGTCAGGTATGAGTTAAAGTCTTTGGCAGAGGTAGGACATCCCCGCATAGATGTTTTGGCTAATTTATCGGGAATTTTTCGGGATAGTTTTGTCAACATTATTGAATTGCTGGACGACTTGTTTCTTCGGGCGGCTGAAGCTGAGGAACCAGAGGAGCAAAATTTTATTAGAAAGCATGCTCTTGCGTTGAAGGCGCAAGGGGTGGAAAATACATCGGCTAGGTTATTTTCTAACCCGGCGGGTGATTTTGGTTCATTGGTGAATGACCGAGTGGTTGATAGTAATTGGGAATCTGGGGATGAGTTGGGAGATACTTGGAAGGGTCGCAATGTATTTAGTTATGGAAGACAGGATAAAGGTCAGGCTAGACCAGAGGTTTTAACTCAACTTTTGCAAAGTACCAGTCGCATTGTTCAAGAAATTGATTCTGTGGAATATGGTTTGACTGATATTCAGGAGTACTATGCCAATACAGGGGGTTTGAAGAAAGCTGCTGAAAAACAGCGCGGTAAGAAGGTGACAACGAGTTTTGTGGAGAGTTTCTCGAAGGATACAACACCTCGGAATTTAGATGATTTGTTGAGGATGGAGTATCGGACTAAGTTGCTGAATCCGAAATGGGCGGAAGCAATGGCGAGTCAGGGTTCGGGAGGTGCTTATGAAATTTCCCAACGCATGACGGCGTTGATTGGTTGGGGCGGTACTGCGGATTTTACCGATGGTTGGGTATATGACCAAGCTGCTGATACTTATGCTTTGGATGGGGAAATGGCAGAGAAGTTGCGTCAGGCAAATCCCGAAGCGTTCCGCAATATTGTAGCAAGGATGTTGGAAGCAAATGGGCGAGGTTTTTGGCAACCTAGTGAGGAGAAGTTGCAGAAGTTACGCGAGTTGTATGAGTTGACGGATGAGGAATTGGAGGGAGTGAATAATTCGTAATTCGTAGATCCTAATTTATATAGGACTTACGCAAAGCCCCCCTTTTTAAGGGGGGTTGGGGGGATCTACAACACGTGAAAACCCCAGAATATCGTTGACGTTGCGTAAGTCCTATTATAGTTGTACTTTATCATTGCAAATTACGAATCGCGGTATTGGGAATGAACAAAACATTTAAAAAATGGTTAGGTTTAGGATTAGCAGCTTTTACGCTGATAATGTTGTGCTCTGTTTCATCTTGGGCAAGAGAAGGTAACTCAGAGTACAAGCAAGATGTGAAAGTGACACAGTTACTCAAAAGTGTAACTACTACAATTGGCCAACCAATTGAATTTTCAAAGATTAAGAAACCAGAAGTAACAGCTCTGAAAGTCGAAATTCCACCGGGAAAAGAAACGGGATGGCATAAGCATCCTTATCCAGTCTATGGATACGTACTTCGAGGAACTCTAACACTAGAGATTGAAGGAAATAAGCAATTTAAATTTGAACCGGGTAGCGCATTACTTGAAGTAATTAATACACTGCATAATGCGAAAAATTTAGGAAAAGAAACAGTGACGATTATAGCCTTTTTTACTACTGAAGCCGGACAACCTTATACAGTACGTGTAAACAAAGAGTAGTTGTGTCAACGGATGAACAAAGCATCTGCTTGCTGTTTGTAACAATCGTTGTGTTGGTTGTATCAGCCTACCTTAAGCGACCAGTAGCAAGTTTTACTGGATACTAATATCTTCATTTCTTTACTTGGAGACTCATTAGTTCAGCAAAATTATAGTTATATTACTAGGCTGGCACTCCTTGGAGTTATTTATTTCAAACTCATTTTGAGATGGATTGGTAGTTGAGTATTTAAAACGCATATGAGTGTATTTAATCGCTTTATTGAGTTTGCTCCATTGCTTGCATTATGAGTTCTCCAACACCAAAGTTATCATAAGGTGTTGGTAAATTGTAAGTTTTATATGGCTCTAGAGGAGAGATATCTTCTTTGGTATCGAGTTCTTCGGCTAGGATACGGATTAACTTCAGCTTT
Source organism: Scytonema hankhaensis NUACC26 (assembly GCF_045865695.1). Taxonomy (NCBI): domain Bacteria; kingdom Bacillati; phylum Cyanobacteriota; class Cyanophyceae; order Nostocales; family Scytonemataceae; genus Scytonema; species Scytonema hankhaensis. Next base: position 109,916 of record NZ_BAACAP010000246.1, on the reverse strand, counting down.
TCTTGTGGGGAAAGTTGTTGAATGCACCGAAGGAGTTCGGTTAAAGTCATGTTTGGTTAATCGTTATTTTTTCCGCTCGACTTTCTTCTACATCATATCTCAGTGCTTGCCATTAAGTGGTAAGATTTCGAGCGATTCAACTCAATTCAGCCGCTCGGGAGGCGTTGTCTGGACTTGGACGAGTCTATGAGGCCCAAGGTAAAGATGATGATACTCTATCAAACTACGATCGCGCGATTCAACTCAACCCGTATGACGAAGACACAAAGATATTACGCGATGCTTTCCGGCAACGTAAAAAGCAATCACACAGGTGATTGGGAACTGGGGAATGGGAAAGAGACATTTTCGCTCCCGTGCGACAACATGATTTGTGCTATTCTTGAAAAGATAGGAACATTAGCCGTATGGAAAACACCTTTACTGCAATATTTGAAGAAGTGGATAGCTGGTATATTGGTTACATTCAAGAATTACAGAAGTGCGAATGTTCAAGAGAGAACTCTGCAAGAAGCAAGGGAAAGCCTGCGGGAAGTTATTGAGTTAGTCTTATTATCTAATCGGGAACTAGTAGAGCAACAACTTTCTGGTAAAAAGGAATTTTATGATTAACCCATTAGTTGAAAAACAAATTCTTGCTCAACTTAACAAATTAAGTGATGAGCAGCAGAAGCAAGTGCTGGATTTTGCTCAATATTTAGCCACCAAAAATCCTATAGGTGTGCCTGGAAAAAATTTGTTGCAATTTGCTGGTACTATTTCAGATGAAGATGCCAAAATTATGCTGGAGGCTGTAAAGGAAGATTGGGAACAGGTTGACTTGGAAGCATAGTATTAATGATGTTTTGTTATAAACCCCTCTAAATAAACTATACACAATGTGCGATCTAGTGACAGCCACTCAGTATGGGCAAATTAGAAATCTTTTACGACAAAAAGGGCGACCTATCCCTGATAATGACATTTGGATCGCTGCTGTTGCCATACAGTACCAATTAACTCTAATTTCGCGTGATGCTCATTTTCAAGAAGTTGAGGGATTGTGGGTGGAGAGGTGGTAACTCAAACACAAAACGATGAATTGTTTTGTTCTTACCGTTTCTTCGCGATCGTCTAAAAGGCAAGGTGTGTTAGCACAGCTGTAACGCACCACCAAGATCTTTTTTATGTTACGTCAAGCAACTGCATATCCTGTATGGGGACGAACGTTAGGTGGATGAAATCCTAACACGATCTTATCTTTGGGAATTCCTGCGTCTACTAATTCATAGGTAACGCCATCTTCTGTATCGTCCCGTTGCACCCACACTTTGCCATCAATAATTTCAATATGGACTAAACAACCGTGAATTCGCTTCACACCATCCCAGCCCAAAGTAACGAGTAGATAATCATCATTTTCGCTATCAAAGACTGTTTTACAGTGAATGTCTCCGTGGGAGTAAGGAATTTGTGTATATGGAATTAATACGTCTTTAATAATGCGTCGATAAGCATCTAAGGTATCCATTGCACAATCGTCTCACTATCAGGATTGAATACGACTAGATAGAGATTCTCGCTCTCTATTAAAAGTTTACCAATTGGTTCCTCAAACAAAACTGTCAAGTTTGACATGAATTAGTATCCCATGTCGAGTTCTTGCGCTTGAGCAGCAAGTTCATCAAGGGCTTTCATCCGAGCGGTATCTTGACGGTTCTTATATTCAATGACATCTTCATAATGCATCGTGCGGAGGTTTCCTGCGATTTTATAGGGAATTTGTCCTGCATCAAGTAAACTCCACACATAATCCTTGGAAACACCTAAAATATCTGCTGTATGAGAAATATTTAGCTCCTTCGGGAGCGCAGTTACTTTTACAGTATTACCCTGACCCATCATTGCTAAAATCTCAATCAGTAAATCGAGAGCAGGAGCAGGTATAGTTACTTTCTTCCCTTGAGTTTCATTTTCCATGACCTCTATATTGTAGTAGCTTTGGTCTTTTGGCAAGGATGCCAAAACTTCACAACTTGCTTGTGCAACAGCTGCTTGCTCTTGTGTTGGTAGAATGTTTTTTGGCGTTTGATGGATAGAGATTGTCATGTAAATATTTAGTAGGGAATAGTCATCTAATATTATATATGATAGTTAGTTTTGTTCTTCTCTGTCAGGTACTTTCAGTACAAGTCTAGCAGTTTCTTTATCCGCTTCTTTTGCTGTCTCATGGAAAAACCCATAGAGGGTAACTGGCTGTAAGAACCCCGACTTCTTTGAGAAGTCGGAGTTTTTGACTTTAGTAAGAATTTCAGGTGATTTACATTTTGTAAAGTAGTTCGGTTTACTTCTGCCTATCTACTCATTATTACGTTTGCTAATTATGTTTTATCAAATTAAACTGTAGAAATTTCTGAGGACAAATTTAAACTATAAATGCTAATTAATCTTTAGATTTTTTATAATTTTGTTTTTTATGAGTGAGATCGGTTATTTGCCACCCGGATATTCTCTTCGTTCTAGTACAAGTAAAGATACATTTGGAATCATTCAAATATGCTTTATTGACTATAAAGTTTTAGGCTTATTTTGGTGTTGTCTATTACTACTATCTTACCTATTTTTAGATATACCTATTAAATCTCTAATACTTGAATTGTGTTTGGGATTTCTTGGAATTTTAGCTATAGTACATCTTTATCAGATGTCAATTATTAAATCATCACAGTCATGGGTTATTGAATACGATCGCAAAATTGTAGCTTGTGCAATGGTTCAACATTTTCAAAATTATTCAGAACTTTATAGATTACATATTAAATATATTCATCAAAAGAAAGGTTTGGGGACTTGTTTAGTGAAAACTCTCCTTAAAGAAGTAAATAAACCTGTTTATGTTGTTCCCTTTCCCAAAGCGCTTTATTTTTATACGCGCCTCGGTTTTGTACCGATACCCAGGCATAGATTACCAAAACTATACAGCCAACTTTCTCGCAAAGGGTTAACTGCTGTTCCAACAAATCTGGGCAGATCTCGGCATTCCTAGAGCAGGTGCGGAAATTTACTGAATTAGTCATTGACTTTAATTACGAAATCCAGTAATATCGTTTAAAAAAATTTATTTGTTTCCGAGTCCGCCTAGCCTACGGGAAAGCACGTTCGGTTTCACGCAAATAGATTCATATTTAAGTGCTCGTCTTAACAGGACGCGAGAGGTTACGTTTTTAAATCAGTTTGATGATTCGTCATCAAACGTAGATTTCCGAACAACTTAATTAATTAAGGCTTCTCGAAGTTGGTGGAAATCTAACGGGAAATAGTGCAGTATCCGTTGCTGTGCTTATCTAGATGTCTAGGAATGCCTAGATTTGCCAAGATTTAAATTAACGGTCAATTATCCTGGGATTTATCAAGGGAGCAAGTGACTGAAGAAAAATTTACTCGTTTTCAACTGCTCCTAAAGCTTTGAGCGTAGATTTTTCAGATTTTGCTAACCCCTTAATCCCCGCGATCTTCATTCCTGCATATGGCTTGTTAATGAGAGTCTTTAAGCATTCACCTGTATTGGTATCCCAAACCTTGATTGTTTCATCATAACTACCACTAAATAAGAGCGTACCGTCAAAACTGATAGCGACTGACTGTACTCGTTGAGTATGACCATATAAAGTTCTCAAACATTCTCCTGTATTTGTGTCCCAAAGTTTTATTGTGCGATCGAAACTACCACTAACTAAAATTTGACCGTTGGTGCTAATAGCTATTGCCTCTATCCTGCTTATATGCCCTTGTAAAGTTTTGCGACATTGCCCAGTGCTAATATCCCATAATTTTACTGTATTATCATCACTACCACTAGCTAGGGTTTTACCGTCAGAACTCATTGCTAATGACCATACAGATTGTTGGTGTCCTTCTAAGGTGCTCAAGCATTTTCCTGTATAGCTATTCCATAGCTTCACCATTTTGTCATCGCCGCCACTAACTATAGTTGCACCGTCAGGACTAACAGCTACTGACCATAACCAATTGGTATGCCCTTGCAAGGTTTTGAGACACTCTCCCGTTTCAATGTCCCATAGTTTCACTGTTTTGTCACCACCAGCGCTAATTAAAATGTCACCACCAGGACTAAAAACTACTGAATTGACTCCACCACGATGCCCATTGAGAGTTTTTAAGCATTCTCCACTACAAGCATCCCATAGTTTGACTGTTCGGTCATAACTACTAGTCGCTAGAGTTTTCCCGTCAGGACTGAAAGCTACTGAATTTACCCTACTTGTGTGTCCAAGTAAATTTTTTAGACATTCTCCAGTACTTATGTCCCATAGCTTCACTGTTTGTTCTTCACTACTGCTAGCTAGAGTTATACTATTGGGAGCGATCGCTACCGATCGCACTGCACTACTATAACCCTGCAAAATATTTACACATTCTCCCGTAAGGAGATCCCATTGACGTATTGTTTGGTCATCACCGCCACTGATTAAAGTCGTTGCATCAGGACTAATCGCTACTGACCTGACCCGACCGCTATGTCCTTGTAAAGTTTTCAAACATTCTCCGGTACTAATATCCCATAGCTTGATGGTTTCATCGTAACTACTACTGATGAGAGTTTTATTATCAGTACTAAAAGCTATTGTTCGCACTCCCTTACTGTGTCCCTGTAAGGTTTTTTGGCATTCTCCTGTATGTATACTCCACAACTTTACTGTTGTATCAGCGCTAGAGCTAGCTAGGATTACACCGTCAGAACTGATTGTTACTGAATCTACTGAATAGCTATGTCCCTGTAAGGTTTTCTGGCATTCTCCAGCGTGCATACTCCAGATTTTAATTGTCTTGTCTCTGCTACTACTAACTAGAGTAAAACTGTCAGGACTGATTGTTACTGAATGAATTTCGTCGGTATGACCGTGCAAGGTTTGGAAGCATTCCCCAGTTTGCATATTCCAGATTCCGATTGTGTTGTCGCTACTGCCACTAGCTAGGATTTTACTGTTAGGAGAGATAGCAACAGAATTTACCCGACCTTTATGCCCTTGTAAAGTTTTTAGGCATTCTCCAGTGGAGATATTCCATAATTTAATTGTTTGGTCATAACTAGCACTGACTAGGACTTTACCATCTGGACTAAAGACAATTGACCGTATCCAATCTTTATGCCCTTCAGAGACTGCAATTGGTTGACTATACCCACATTTCCAAATAAGAATCTTACAGTTAGCATCACTTGTAGCAAACAACTTACCATCAGGACTAAATGTCACTGCAAAAATTGCACCAAAGACTTTAGGAAAAACAGTGTTCGCTAAATTCGCTTCAGCAAAATTAACACCGCGCAAACTAGCATCGGAAAAATTAGCCCCGATAATCACAGCATACGAGAGATTTTTGTTGTCTAGTGCCTTCTTGTCAACCTTTACTAATAATGTTGCTGCATTCCCCCCAATATAACCCACCTCAGATTCACTTTTCCCCCGCGTTGCCTCAATAACATTAACAAGCGACTTGTTATTACCCAACATTGGCACAAGCAGATCTATCAACACTTTTGTAAGTTGCGATCGCCCAACTGTCTCCCTTAACTTCTCCAGTGGCTCGCTTGTAAACGATTTTAAAGGAGTCATTGCGACACAGTTCCCAGCTTTATCTAACTGACGTGAAAAATAACCAGACCAGGTGTAGTCAACAGGTACTACATTTTTATCCAAATATGACTGCGAGCGCGCTAACTCAATAAAATCAGGTGCCAACGCTCCCAATTCTGCAGCAAACTTATAAGCGACAAAGAACTCTAACAAGGAACGATGGGCTGGAGTGTAATCACCATCAGCATCCCGAATAAGCATTGTTTGACCCATCATATCGTAGTGCCAGTGGTCTAAATCTTTCTCTTCTTGCACCACAGAACCAAAGAGACGACGGATGCGGTTTGGGAATAAACGATAGTTGAAACTCATTTGGTTGGTTGACAGCATTTCCCAGGATAGTTCGCACAAGAAATAAAGCTTATCTGCTAAGGAAGTAAAAGTGCGTTCTGCTTTGATATCCCGTTCCATCTTGTGACGCACGGCATACAAGTAAACTCGCGAGATATCTACAGGTAACCCGGCTTCAATATCTGGTAGTGCTTCTAGGATTAACTCCGTCATCACTGGACGACGTGCTAAATCCAAAAGTTGGGGATTACCCATCACTTGCTTTACTGTATCAGGGAAAGCTTGGAACGATAAGACTTGCTGGATTTGGTGGTCGTTAAATTTCTCCAGTTCTAGTACTTCAAACTGTGGTGTTTCCCCTGTTAAATTGGCAGTTGATGCTTGAAGTTCGGCATTAAGCAGTGCTCTCCCTTCCTTTGCCTCTGGAAAATGCTCGGTGCGGCAAGTCAAGATGACCTTAGCTCCAGGAACAACGACCTTTGCTAACTCCCAAAAGTTGTTAATCATCTCCTGGCGATCGACACGAGCTGCCATCTCATCAAAGCCATCGAAAATCAGCAGCAGCTTGCCCATACAGTTAAGTTGCTCGAATACGGAATAACCGGGCAAAGGAATTTCGTACTTCCGAAAGAAAAACTCAGAAAACAGTGACTCTACGCTGACTGCTTTGGCATAGTCGCGCAGGGGAATGACCAAAGGCAAACGGGGAAGTTCAGTCCCGCGTTTTTGAGCATCTTGATAGCGCTGCAGTGCTACCCAAGCGTAATGCATGGCAAACCAAGTTTTCCCAGTCCCGAATTCTCCTAATATGGAAATATGCTCTTTTGCTGGGTCATCAAGCCAACGGTCAATATAACCCTCAATCCAGCCGTCAAGTTCGTCATAACGACTGATTGCTATTTGGCGTTTGGAGATCGGGTCAATTTCTTCCTTGGTGCAAGCAAGGGGAACGTACTTTTGGTCTATCTTCCGCCGTTTCACCTCTGCTTCTAACCATTCAAGATACCCGCTAAAGTCCGCATCTTGCGCTATGAGTTCATCAAAGGTGTAGCATCCTAGATGTTGATTTTCTTCCTTTTGAACTTCGTTACGAGCGGTTCGTGAGATGCGGCGGGCTGTGACTAACCAACCTTCGTCCGTGCGTTGTTGTTCTACTGAAGAACTTAGCGCGATCGCATCACTTAACCCTGCTTCTCCGGCAATTCCACGTATGAGAATGCGGTCATATCGATTGCGTCTGACGGGAATGTTAATAATCCACTCGAAGTAATCTTCTGCCCAGATTTCATATTTCTCGAAACGGTAACCCAAGGTTTCAAACCACCCGCGCATTTGTTGGGCAAGTGCAACAGCCTTACAGTTGTTTTCCACTGCAGTACTTTCCTCTGGCAGTGCTGGGTAATTTTGGGAAGCCAGCCTTGCCATCTCGGTACGAATTCCTTCGAGAGTTGGCAGCCTGTCTAATTGTTCGGTAATCGTTGCAATTTTTCTGTGCAGAGAACCAATCTGCTGGCTTATGAGTGCATCGGATGGGGTGCGGCTACGCTTGGCAACTTCAATAAATACGGTGGCAAATGCTGCAACTTCTCTTTTAATATCAAGCCCCAGGGTTTTGATTTCATCCCCTAAAGCATAAGCACCAACAAATGTATCGACTTCAGATAGGAGGATTGAGGGGTTATTGTGGTCTAAGGCTTTGCGAAATGCTTGTTTTATTTGTTCGTGGCGGAAAAGTTCTAAGAATGACTTGGGTTTGCCAACGCCGTACTCTACCAAGGCATAGGCGTAAACCCCACTAAAATCAGCAGGTGGATGTTCGGGAGCGAGGTTAAATTGTTTTAAAAATTTGATAACAGTTTCATTACGCTGTAGCTTATCTTTAATAAGTGGGCTGGCAATGCCAGAAATCGCATTAATTATAGAGTCTAGGTTAAGTGGTATCACAGAAATCTTCCGCTCATTTTTTCAATCTACATCTTCTGGAGTCAATTTTAGTGTAAAAAAAAGCTTAAGATATAGGCGGGATTGTATGGTGTCAAAACTGTTACGGTATTGGAGTCAGAATCACTGAACAGAGATGTGCTTTGATAAAAACCGCTCTTTTTGAAGACGCTTCTCATAAACGATTTCATAGGGTTGATACCCAGCTTTACGGTAGAACTTTGCTGCTTTTTCATTGCTACACAACAAACCCACTCTCACAACTTCCAACTCTAAATCTAAGAACCAATTCTCAGCTGCTTTCATCAGTGCAGCACCCACGCCTCCTTCTCGCATTGTTTCCAAAACGTATAAATCGGAAATATAACCGTATTTTCGCTCCCGCTCAACAATATGCAAGTCCCCTTCATCCAGTTCTTCTACAAAACAGACTACAAAACCAATGATGCTCTCCTTGGACTGGGCTACATAAATCTGACCATTTTGTTTCTTAACGATTTCTTCCAGATAAGCGAAATGTTCATTCCCAATCTGAGAACCTGATGGTCTATTAGGATGTAACTCAGATTCAGTATCTTGAAGCAATTCCATTAACTTGACCAGAACCGGACGATCTTGAGACTCGGCACTGCGAATCGTGAAATCAAATAGCATGACAAAAGAAGTAAAACGACAATTCAGGGTACTCGAATAATTAGTAATTTGCAATCTTTTACATAGTAGCGGATCTATCGCTTTCTTTTTGCAAATTGGAAAGCGTTGAAGCGATCGCAACCCATCTCACTTCTTGAATATACGATAAGTCAACTGCCTACGAGCACCTATCCATATAGCACTTCTTGTTAAGAAGAATTGATTCGTTTTCAACTACAAAAATATGTTTTGTCAGACTTTTTTTGTATTTTGCTTGCTATCAGCATATTGTTAATATGATAAAATTAGACACATTCCTCTCCTAGACTTGACTATGGTTGCTGCTGTCCTATTCCAGACCTACACTGTGGAAGAGTTTCTTAGTCTAGACCTGCCCGAAGGACAGGAATACGAGCTAATCAACGGAGTTGTCATAACCATGTCTGAACCTTCGGGAGAACACGAGAACCTTCGCTCTGAACTACTGGTAGAACTGCGATTATCAAGCAGGCGTCACCAACTTGGGTTACTGGTGCATCCGAAGCCCGTGTTAGAACTTGGACCAAAAGATACTCGTAAACCTGATTTAATCGCGATTAATCGGGATTCCTGGAATCAACAAACTCAGTCAGAAGCTGTATTGAGGGAACCGCCTAGTGTTGTCATTGAAATAGTCAGCACGAATTGGGAGGATGACTACCGTAACAAACCCCTTTGGTATGCAGCCTTTGGAGTGAATGAGTTTTGGCTCGTTGACCCCCTGTTCACTGTTGCTCGTTATCCCAAACGCAAGAATCCTAAGATTCAAGAACCTACCATATCCATTGGAGAACTGGTTCCCTCGCGTAGCATTTTAGTTGAGCGAGAATACAAGTTTGAGAGTTTTACAGGGAAAGATCGCGTCAAATCCAAGTTCTTCCCAAATTTAGACCTAACCGTGGAGCAAATTATCGCATTTGGTTCGGGTATCTAACTTTTGAAAAATGGTAGAAAGCTACTGGTGCATATTGTGGAAGAGTGAGATCCACCAAGAAAAGCGATATGTCGCGTTTCTACTTACCAGATATGATATTACGCATAAGCGGATGGCGACCGCATTTATAAAAAGTAGGTGGGCGAAAATAAACAGAGCTCCGAACCGCCATTCGATTACCTAAACAGGTAGGGTGGGCAGCCCACCAACGGCGAATGTGTGGCATAGCCCTACCTACAAACTTCTTAGTGGGCACTGCCCACCCTACAAACTTCTTAGAAAAAGTTAAAACTCATCATTTTTTCCAGGAAATGCATCCCTAAAATATATGTTAAGAAAATTAACAAAAAAGTTTCAAAATTTAACATTAGCAACAAAGCTAACCACATTACTACTGATAATATTTATTGGAGGAATTACATTAAGTAGTATAGCTTTTGCTAATCTCCTAAATTATCAAGCTGAAATTGCAGTCAAATCAAGAGCACGTTTTATATTTCAGAATATAAATGCTGTACGGCAATATACAAATGATGAAGTACAACCAGTATTGGAACGACGCTTGAAAGGAGATGAATTTGCACTGCAAACTATCCCGTCTTACTCAGCCAGGAAAGTCTTTTTAAATCTACAAAAACAAGACGTAAGTTACAATAACTTCTTTTACAAGGACGCGATGCTCAATCCTACCAATCTTCAAGATAAAGCTGACAATTTTGAAACAACAATCGTGCAAAAATTCCAGCAAGCCAATAATCTTGAAAACACAACATCAGGATATCATTGGATTAATGGAGTAAAATATTATTACATTGCCAGTCCTTTAGCCGTAAAAGACTCAAGTTGTCTGAGATGTCATAGTAGCCCAGATGTCGCTCCCAAAGGAATGATTAAGGTATATGGAACAGAACATGGATTTGGTTGGAAATTGAATGAAATTAATGGCGCTCAGATTGTTTCCGTTCCAGCAAATATCATTCTTGAGAGAGCTAAGCAAGCATTATTGTTAGCAATAGGAATTATCACTCTGGTTTTTGCGATCGCTATATTCGTGGCGAACCTATGGATGAAGCGATATGTTATCCAACCTATCAAGAAAGTTGTTCGTGTTGCAGAAGCCGTCAGCACTGGTGATTTTGATGTTGAATTTGAGAAAGTGTCCAAAGATGAAATAGGCTCTCTTGTAGAAGCCTTCACACGTATGAAGCTCAGTTTATTGATGGCAATTCAAAGTTTTGAGCAACAGCGTCCCAAAGGATGAAGCTTTTATCCTTTATACTTGCTTTGAACCCGATTTCTAAATTCTTCTGCTCTTTGTTTGTGAGGAATTTTTGCTACTAAAACTTCTACCAATTGCTCTGGTGTAATATTTGGGTTATTAGATATAGTATCTTCGATAAGAACGGTAGCAAAAGGTCCCACAAAACTCACCAGTTCTTTACGACAATATTGTAAAAAATCTGGATCGTTAGCAGCAGGAAAGCTTGTAACCGCATCGTGAGAAAAAGTTTTTGCTTGCGGTTCTTCTGTTTTCAACAAAAGATTTTGAGCGCGATTTCTAAATTCTTGCGATCTTTCCGAATGAGGAATTGCTACAGCCAACCGTTCAACAAGTTCTCTCGGTGTAAGCTGTGGGAATTGATTCAAAGTATTTTTAAGTAGAACGCTCGCAAAAGGTCCGACAAAACTCGTTAATTCTTGTTGACAAAATTCTAAAAATCCTGAATCAATACCCCTCGTATTTTCAATATTTGTTTTGATATCAGGTAAGTCTTGTTCCAGGAGTTTATTTTCTTCTGTTTTTCTAGTCTTTGTAGCTTCAAGCTCGCCAATGCGGTCATTTTGTACCTTCTGAATTGACTGGTTCAAAGCGGAATTACCAGATAAAAGATGCGAATAGCCTTGCAACTCATCAAAAACTTCTCGAGCTGACTGGTAACGGTCTAATGGATTCTCCGCTATCATTTTTTCTAGTATGTCACTCAGTTGGGAACCGACTTTAGCATAGGAACGCCATTGCCACTTTAGAGATGGATCGAGCAACAAATTTGGCATTTTTCCAGTCATCAGAACAATAGCAGAAACACCCAATGCATACAAGTCACTACAGGGATAGCATTGTCCCATCCGAAGTTGCTCTGGTGGAGAGTAGCCAATTTTACCTACAACTGAACCCATAACAGAGTACTGGTTGTTTTCAGAATCAGCATTCCAAACCTCAGAGACTTTCTGTTTAACGATTCCAAAGTCGATAAGCACGGGTTTAGACTGTTTTTGAGAAAGGATGACGTTATCCGGTGCAATATCCCGATGAATGATATTCAACTGATGAAGATAATCTAACACCTGCAGTAGTTCCAATAACCAAGGAATAACTTCAGCCTCAGAAAAAGGTTTTTTTTGCTGGGAAAGGCGATCGCGCAAAAGTTGAGAGTAGGTTTGACCATCAATATATTCCTGTACGATAAACAATCGCTCTTGCTCGGTCAACCAAGCTAGAAATTTAGGGATCTGGGGATGATTAATTTGGTATAAAACTTTTGCTTCGCGCTCGAATAGATCGCGGTATTTGTTAAGCAAGCGCTCTGATGTGTTTGGAGGTACAAATTCTTTCACGACACAAGGTTCGCCAAACCGCTGAGTATCGTACACCAAATACGTTCTTCCGAAGCCTCCCTTGCCAAGAAGCTTATTAATCAGATAACGGTGACCAATCAAAGTTCCAGGTTGAATCTCAGCTAGCATGGTTGTGTTGTCGTTTATAAGTAATAATTTTACCTAATAAAACAGAAACCTCCCAAATGAGCTTTTTTGATGATTTTCTGGTTCGCTCTGAAAAGCGAGCTTATTCAAAGACAGTAACAAATCTTAAATCTCCTGACAGACCTCTCTTAAACGCATAGCTGTCAGTGTAAGCCCCTGTTGTTGTAACGTTTCTAAGTACTCCTTAACTGCCTTGGGTGGATTTTTCAGTCGGCTTCTCTGCCTTTGCGCTGCTTGACAAACTGCCATAGAATCTAGCTCGAGCAGGTGTAGAATAAATTTGTCAGGATGCAAAGCCTGGACTCCATATGGAGTCAGATCTGTATCGCGAAAGTCTCTAAGATTGAAAGTTACAATATAACTAGCATCACAGTGAATTGCTGCTGCCAGGACATGACAGTCATCCATATCTGGAAGTTGTAACTCTGGGATCTTTACTTCATAACCAGTTACCAGGCAACCTTCAACCTTGGCATTCATCAAATTTTTGGTTCTCGTAAGTCGTTCCAATGTCAAATCGGGACGATTTTTCAAAACATTTCGTATCCACTCATCGTGAATTTCCTCAGTCCATCGTGCAGCAAACAAGTTTGAGAGGGCAAGCTCCATTAAAAAATCACGAAGCGGTGCGGGATATAAAACGCTTGCATCATAGACAACTCTGAAACTTGCCATGAATTTAATATCCCATATTTAATTCTTGCGCTTCGGCAGCTAGCTCATCCAAAATTTTCCTTCTTTCTTCATCATTTCGTTTCTTGTAATCTAGTACATCTTGACAACGCATCCTCCGACTCGTCCCTTCCATGCGGTAAGGAATTTTTCCTGATTCCAATAAACCCATCACGTAGGCATTGGAAACACCCAAGATATCAGCAGCTTCATAAATTTCAACCTCGTGTCGAATTGGGTGTAACTTAACTGCGTTGCCCCTAGCCATTTGTGCCAAAATCTCAATTAACTGGCAAAATGCAGACTCTGGGATCGCAAAAGTCTGTTCCGTGTCACTCTGCATAAGGGTAATAGTGCGGTTAGCTTGAGGATTTTGCAAATGCTTTGCTAATTTTTCATAACTTGCTTGAGCAATTGCTACCTCTTCTTCAGTCGGTAAAACTGTATCTAAGGATTTGGGAAGGTCGAGTTTCATGAATTTTGATCTGATAAGAGTTCATAATTTTATTGTGAACTACCTTTTCTTGTAAAATCCTCCTTTACCTATCAATACTTATTGAATTTGTCACTGGTCACTGGTCAGGTGATTAACCCAGCTGCAAACTCTATTGCCTCTGCTGCTGTGGAAACCTTACCCTCTATCTGGGCTAGAGCAATTTCGGTCAGCAGTTTACCCACTAGTGGCGAAGCAGGAATTTTTAAGGCTATCATTATATCATTGCCACTCACTATTGATGTGGGATGAGCGACCAGATCGTCAGGGTTAAGGTAGCGGGTGATCGAGGGTGCAGTCTCCCCTACCGGAGTTCCGTATGCCATGGCTAAGGCGACAATTGCCGGAAATATCAGTCCTGCTTCTTGAAACAAGAAGTACTGTTCTCGTAAGGACAATTGAGAAGTCTGGAACTGTGGTAACAGTCTTAAGGCTGTCAAAACAGCTTTGACTTCGGCGCGGCTGTATGTAAGTTGCATCAACTCTGTTTCTGCTGTCTCTGGTTCTGGTTTGACAAGACAAGCAAGTTTTGCAATTCCCAACCGTGTAGTTTTAACTGTGTCGCGTATATATTGAGAAAGTTCTATCCCCAGTTGATGCCATGTTTCTGCTATTTGAGATGCTGCTTTGTCAACTTCTGGAAGTAGAGAAACGCTGTCTTTTGTCGCATAGTTGAAGAACGGTGTCAACAAACCATCTTCCCAAGCTTTGATGAGCCAAGGAGTTCCTTGGGGTGAATTTAGCATGTAACCTAATTCTACTCTGACTCTTTCTGCTGCTACTTGGGTTATGCATCCCGCTAAAGAGCGAATTGTGTCTTGTGTACTTGACTCGATCGTAAAACCAAGTTGTGCTGCTTGGCGATATGCTCGCATTAACCGCAATGGATCGTCTTCTAAGTTGGTAGGTGATACCATTCTTAAAAGACCCTGTTGTAAATCTTCATAGCCTTGTAAGGGATCGATAATTTCTTGAGTATAGGGATTGTATGCGATCGCATTCACTGTAAAATCCCGTCTTCGCAAGTCCGTTGTCAAACTATCGCCTTCCTGTTGGGCGAAATCTACTGTAGCGTGAGGAAACACCACACGAGCAATTTGTCTTTTTGCATCAAGTAAAACAAAACCCGCTCTGTAATGTGAAGCGATTTTGCGGGCTGTCTTGACAGCGTTCGATGGGAGTACAAAATCTAAATCCAAATATTCCCGTTTCCTAGAGAGAATAGCATCCCGCACAGCACCACCCACCATATAAGCTGGTTGTGGCAATAACTCCAAGCTAAAAGGCCAATAATCTGGAGATAAAGTAGAAGGAACTAATACCATGCGTGGATTTTAGATTTTGGATGCGTGGATTGTCCAAGCTTTTGTAATAAAATTAAACCCAAAGACTGGACAATATCAATTGCGCTTAAGCTAGAGTATCAATAAAGGTTCCTGGAATTGCTTCGATTATGTGTATTTGCGTGAACTGCCATTATGTAGATCGCTGTCTCACCTACCACGCGGTGGAAGGGCAGCACGAGCAGCCCCACTTGACGGAAACACCAGATTTTGAGCCTAATGAACCTTCCATTAATGTTAACATCCGTCCGCGAGAGGATGTCATTGAAATGGAATGGGATGTTGTGGGATGTCTCAGCTTTAAGCGCGAAACGGGTAAGTGGTCTAAGTTACGCCCCGGTGAATTAGTGCCAACTTGATGGGGTTAGGGATTGGGGATTAGGGATTGGGGATTAGGCTTCCATTCTATCCCCTGACTCCTTTAGTTTCAATAAAAAATGTGGATTGGAGTAACAAAAATAACTTGATACTACAGTAGGCGATCGCCATCCCAAAAAGTCCCCAAGCGATCGGTACTGAAGCAATCTGTAACATCCAAAGACTCACTAAAACTAATCCTAGAAAATCGGCAATTAACACGTTGTAACGTTCGGAAACTTTCCAGGGCTGAATGATAATTTCTGGTGACGTACAAATTTTGATACCAGCAAACAAGTTAAACCACACCTGGCTCAATAAAATCAAAACCGAACCGCATCCCAACCAAATTGATGCTGTATAAAATCCTAAAAGTTCTATAAAAATTGTACTGGTAGCGATCTTCAAGAAAGTATCCAGACGCCTATCCCTCACTTGCTTCTTCGCTTCAGCAATTTGTTGCAAATCTCGAGCAGCCATTCGGGTTTGTTCTATACAAAACAAAAATACCCCTACAGCTAGTAGTTGATGGGTTAATTCCTCACCCCAAATAACTTGTCTTAATATACAAAGATTTGCCGGAAAAAATAGTAAAAATATCATTCCAGGAATTGGCAACATAGATGGTTTTCCAGGGTTAAATAGATCGGGACTTACGCAACCTCAACGTTATTTTCAGGATTCCACGCTTTGCAGATCCCCCCAACCCCCCTTAAAAAGGGGGGCTTGCGTAAGTCCTGTAGATGAAAAATCCATCGTAAAGCGATCGTCCAAGACTCGGTTGTGGTACGATGCCACTTTGTACTGTTGGTACAGAGATTAAGGAACCGTACCCTTCACTTATATATGCGCTTCGCGCACGCTAAGGGATAAACACAAAAATTTCAAGGTTTAGGCGCAGGGCTTATATGTTTTCCTGCATAATAAACAACTACTTTTAATTTTTCTTCATTAGGAATGTAGTAAACTCTATCTCCGCTTGCTACTTCGTATTCCCAAGCACCTCGATAGGGTTTACCTTTCAAAGGAAAAACGCGATGTCTTCTAGTTGTGGGTGATGTACACAAATCGTGATAACAGCGATAACAATTTTGTGGGTAACGTTGTGTCAAAGCTTCCCATTCACGATTTACTCTACGGTTTTTTGCTACTACCAACCATTCTTCTTTTTCATCAGATAAATCAGTGTCTACTGTACTTTCTTCTGTCTTTTCATTGTTTGATAAATTAGGAGCCGTCAGCTTAACGAATGGCGGCTCTACGTTGTTTGTTTCTGATTCGTTTGATGAAATTTCTGTCATTTTAGAATTCAGGTGACTTTCTCAGTAAAAGGTTGAGTTAAAGGAACTTCATCATACTCATCCTTATCACTGAATGCATAGGCAATCTCAGGGTTGGCGATTGCTAATGCGCTTTCATGCCACTCATGAATAATCGCTTCTAGTTCGTCCCAAGCTTGTTCACGAAAGACAGCCGAGCGATAAGCTTCTGTTACTTCATTAATAAAGTCTTGAAGGTCATCTTTGTCAAATACTTTCAGCCAACCATGTGGATGTTCGGTACTGAGCTTTTCGCCTAAACATAAACGAAAAGCAGCACTTAAAAGCTCGATAAGGTGTCTACCGTTTTGAGCCGCTTTGGTAAGAGAAGATACCTCTTCACGACGCAGTAAGGCAAAATGCTCATCATTACGAGTAATTGTTACTGGATGCTCTAAAGCGTAGTCTAGTATTTTTCCAGGTTGACGGTTTAACTCAGTTGCTGTGAATAGTGTATCTGAGTAGATACAACTCAACATAGTAGAAGTCATATACTGTTGTGTTTAAAAACACTCAATGAATCAATCTGTCTATACGTATTATTGTACGTATTAACCAAATAATGTCAATACTTGGGACGACTTACTTAACTGATTGGCTTTGTCTGTTAGATGCATTAAGTCCCAAAATACGTCATCATCCGAGTTGCTGCATTCTACGAGCGAAGGGGAGCATCCCAATGAGTGCGCATTGCCCTCAGAATAGAATTCTCTTGCTATACAAACGAAGTCCGCCTTCGCGGACTTAACATAAAGTCCACGTAGGTGGACTTTGTTTGTATAGACGCGATTTTAATCGCCCAATGTTTTTTCCAAATTGGGATGCTCCCCGAGCGAAGAACCTTGAGTTGTATTTGAGCAACAAAATTAACTTGATACTACAGGTAGCGCTCGCCATCCCAAAAAGTCCCCAAGCGATCGTTACTGAAGCAATCTGTAACATCCAATCGTAAAGCGATCGCACAATATCTGGTCTTGCCGCAGTGGGATTATCACGAGCAATGCGATCGACAATTTGCTTCAAATCTTGCTTGGCTTGAACTGAGAAGAAATAGCGACTCATGCACCAGCCTGCTCAATCTGGCGAATGTCCTCCTCTAGCTCTACAAAGACTGCTTCGCCATCCACAATGTCCCCACGCTCGATCTGCTCAACTCCAACCATAATTTCCTTTTGCAGAGTTTCCAACTTAATTTGCTGGAGCGATCGCGCTCTTCTAACAACCGCAGCGCCTCGCGTACAACTTCACTTGCAGACGGATAACGACCGATTTTGACTTTTTCCCGGACAAACTGCTCCAGTTCTGGCGTAAGTGAGACATTCATAACCAAGCTGCGCGAGCGAGTAATACCTTTCATTTTGCTTTAAATAGCAAAGATTGATAAGCTTTGTAGTTAAGAATCAAAGGAAAGACGAAAGAGGTTAATTGGTGGCGATGAGTTTGAGTTTTGATGATAATTCAATAGATGAAAACTCCATCGTAAAGCGATCGCCCAAGACTTGGTTGTGCTACGATGCCGCTTTGTACTATTGGCACCAAAAATTAAATAGTTTTGAGTATAGTAGATGGGGTGTGTACTGCGTCTCAATAGGGAACGTCGAAAATTAGTACCCTCATTCCTCATCTCCAAATATATTAGCCATCAGTTCAGCGGCGGTGCCTCTCTGAGCAGTTCCATTGCTGACGGCTTGCATCGTTGCCTTAGCGTTCTGAGCAATTTCTTGGCGGCGTTTAGCAATGCGGCGTTTGTAAATCAAATCAAACAGTACATCTTGCTCGTCTTGTGAAAGAGCTTCCACGAACTCAATGATTGCTTGTAAGGTGGGAGATTGAGACACAGATGAAATAATGCGGTATAAAATTCCATTATCCCATTATAATGATGCTTTCAACCCCCTAGCTATATGCAAGGGCTTTGTTCTATAGACTCTAACGAAGCAGGCTTTCCACCCAAGAGCCAATGTTTGACAATAGCTGTCGCTGCTTGAATGGAATCTACAGTGAAATGCGCGACAGTATTATCCCACTCCGTCTCGTTGTGCCAATCTTCCAGATCGATCGCAATCCCATCTAGATTTGTATCAATCCACACATGACGTTCTGGATACGTGACGCTTTGAAATGATAAAGTACAGGTATTGGCTGCTGCGCGATCCGTTTCCTGCGCGATCGAAATATGCTGTCCAATGAGTTGGCGAAGCTGTTGAGTCATCTCGTCTTTGGATTCAATACGCAAGTTCATAGGGTTACTTCTGAAACTTATCGCGATTATCAGTCAAAAGTTTGCGAACGTTAATGGTGCCTATTTTTCCTACTTTTAGCGCATCCTCAACGGTCATCGTTTTGGCTTCTGTAGGTAAGACTGCTTTGATTGTAGCTCTTCGGAACTGGCTGATATATTCCTCAACCGTTAGCAGGCGATTTTCATACAGTTGACGAGTGGTCGGCGAGTTAAGATTACCTTGATTGTGCTCCCTTGCCCAACGCTCAAAGTCCGAATCAGGTAGCTCTTGCACGATTTAGAAAATGGTTAAAAATCCCTAATATGTACTTTCTTCGGATGAGAATCGCTATAGTACGGCTAAAGCTTCTTTCGCAACTAATTGATTGGCTTTGTCTGTTAGATGCACTAAATCCCAAAATACATACTCTTCGGAATTGCTGCATTCCACAAGCGAAGAACCGTGAGTTGTATTGGTGAAGCCAAATTTATCTGGATAAGAAATCGCTTTATCTACAACAGATTTGGCATCAAATAAAATGAGATTCAGTTTTGAATTTAGAGTGCGTGAAATCTCGTTCAAGGATTGATTGTGTTTTTCTATTGCTATACTAACGGTACTGGGAACGGTAATCTGTTTGACTTCCGATGCTAGCGGTGTCTTGCCAATATCAATGATATTTACCAGTAAAATATTCTTGGCACCCAACTCAGCTAAGGTTTTTACAGTTGTAGTTATATTGGTGATGGGAGTTCTTGAATCGGTATATTTAGGTACGCCATTGACAAAGGGGGCATAATCGGCTGTACCTGCCCAAAGAACGTATAATGCGTCTGGATCTGTAGATTGGTAGTTTTGCTGGAGCAGAGTCTTGAATAAATGGACTTGTTGCTGCAATCCTGGTAACTGAGGTAAGTCCGGTATGACAGAGGGAAATAAATTTTCCGTACCCGTTGTGGCTCCTCCAACGGCAAAATTGATACCTTGGCTATTGAAAATATTTTCGGTGCTTGGCTGTAGGCTTAATTCTAAGCTGTCTGCTAAATAGTCGATCCAGAGGCGATTGTTAGAAAACCGCTTGTTGTAGTTGGGAGGTGCTGCTAGAATACCTCCGGTCATATTGAAGGCATTACCAGTATCTGAGTAACTGTCGCCAAAGACATAAAGATTGCTGAATGATTTTGTCATGCCAAAAGGTGTGGGTAATAATTATTACTAAAAAAGAATTAATGTGCGATCCGGAACATCTTAATGAGCGCATAAATACCTTGCGAATAGAATTCGCGGCTACACAAACTAAGTCCGCCTTCGCGGACTAATACTAGCCTGCGTAGGCAGGCTTTGTTTGTATAGCCCCACATTTCCAATGTGAGGGCGATTTGCATATTTGGGATACCCCGTGTGATACAGGTATAGCATGAATATTTCTTTTTGTTCCTATAGTTATTTATCCCCATGGATGGGGAAATCTAATAATACAGGCGTGCTTTCATAAAAGAGGAGAAAATCGTGTTGGCAACTTTTAGGATACCGGGGTATAACTTTAAAGAGGTTGTCCATGAGGGTATACATACCATCCTCTATCGTGCAACTTGCGAGCGCTTCCAACAACCAGTCATCCTAAAAGTTCTCAAAGCTGACTATCCTACCCTAGAGGAATTTTCTTGCCTCAAGCACGAATACAAAGTCAGGGAGGATTTGAATTTAGAAGGTGTTGTCAAAGTTTATCAACTAGAAACCTATGAAAATCGTCTTGTCCTCGTTTGCGAAGACTTTGGCGGTATTAGTCTGAAACAGTGGCTCTCAACACAAAAACTGTCCCTTCTCTCCTTCCTCAACATAGCAGTTTCTCTAGCCAAAGCACTCTTCTGTCTTCATCAACACCGGATTATTCACAAAGACATCAAGCCTGCCAATATCATTATTAATCCCCAATCGGAACAGGTCAAACTGACTGACTTTAGCATTGCTTCGCGGTTGGATAAAGAAACTCCCCAAATGACCAATCCCAACCAAATGGAAGGGACTTTGGCATATATGTCGCCAGAACAGACAGGGCGAATGAATCGTTTCGTTGATTATCGCAGTGACTTTTATTCCTTGGGAATAACCTTTTATGAAATGCTTGCAGGACAACTTCCGTTTCAAAGTCACGATCCCTTAGAATTAATTCACTATCATATCGCCAAACAACCAACTCCCATAGAGCAGTTAAACTCAGAAGTGCCTGAAGTTGTAACAGCTATTATTTCCAAACTGATAGCGAAAAATGCTGAAGAGCGCTATCAAACAGCGATGGGGTTATTAATAGATCTCCAATTGTGCTTAAAACACCTCACAACTCAGGGCTTTATTCCAACATTTATCCCTGGAGAACGCGATCGCACCTCCCAACTCCTGATCCCGCAAAAACTCTATGGTAGAGAACGGGAAGTAGCCATGTTACTATCCGCATTTGAGCGGGTAGCAGTAGGGGGAAGAGAAAACCAGGGAGAAAATTCCATCTTTTCCCCTTCTCACCAATCTAAAATCCTAAAACCAAAACCTAAAATCGAATTGGTGCTTGTGTCTGGCTACTCTGGGATAGGTAAATCATCTCTAGTCAACGAAGTTCACAAGCCTATTGTTCGCCAGAGAGGCTACTTTATCTCTGGTAAATTTGACCAGTTTCAACGCAACATTCCCTATGCATCTCTAATTCAAGCATTTCAGACTCTGATGCGACAGTTACTGACAGAAACGACTGTCCAACTACAAGTTTGGAAAGAGAAGTTAATTGCAGCCCTTGGTGTTAACGGACAAGTCGTTATTGATGTCATTCCAGAAGTCGAACGTATCATCGGTAAACAATGCCCAGTTCCAGAATTAAAACCAAAAGAAGCTCAAAACCGTTTTAATCAAGTATTCCAAGCTTTTATCCAGGTTTTTACACAACCCGAACATCCCCTAGTTCTATTCTTGGATGATTTGCAGTGGTCAGATTCTGCTTCTTTGGACTTTCTGCAAGTGCTGATGACAAACCCAGACACTCAATACCTGCTGCTTATTGGGGCATACCGGGATAACGAAGTGACAAGCGGACATCCCTTACTTAAAACATTGGAAGAGATCGAACAAGCAGGAACAGCGATCGGCAATATTGCGCTACGTGCTTTGGGGTTTAAGCACATACAACAAATGGTAGCAGACACGTTGACTGCAACACAAACAACCGAAGCTTTAGCAGAGTTGTTATTCAACAAAACTCAAGGCAACCCGTTTTTTCTCACCCAGTTGTTAAAAACTTTACACCAAGAGCAACTGCTAAGCTTTGACTTCGCTCGAGGACACTGGCAATGGGATCTGCAACAGATTCAAGCAACTGGAATTGCTGAGAAGAGTGTAGTGGAATTGGTAGCGGGCAATATTGCAAAGCTGTCAGAAATAACTCAAATGACTTTAAAATTGGCTGCTTGCATAGGAAATCGTTTCAGTTTGGATATTTTAACTACAGTCAGTGAAAAGCGATTGCCGAGTATTGCTGAAGCTTTAGAACCTGCTTTACAAGCAGGGCTAATTTTGCCGTTGAGTCAAGAATATCGCATTCCCTTATTGTTTGCGGATGAAGAATTAGATGTTCTAGCGTTTGATGAATCCCGTATTTCCTATCGTTTCTTACACGATAGAGTTCAGCAAGCTGCATATTCACTCATTCCTGAATCACACAAGCAAGCCACTCATCTAAAAATTGGTCGATTGCTCTTACAAAGTTTATCTCAAGAAGGAATTGAGTCAAGTATCTTTGATATTGTTAATCAGTTGAATTGTGGAGTGGACATCCTCTTTGAACAGTTAGAAAAAGATGAATTGGCACGATTAAATTTGACAGCAGGGCGTAAAGCAAAAGCAGCAGCAGCCTATGAACCTGCGGTAAGGTATTTGCGGACAGGTAGAGAACTCCTAGTAGTAGATAGTTGGAAACTTCAATACGAGTTAACGTTAGATACTTATGTGGAAGGTACAGAAGCTGAATACCTAACAACTAACTTTGAAGCAGCACAAGCACTGGCAGATATTGTTTTGAAGCAAGCCAGCAAATTGCTGGACAAGGTAAAAGTCTATGAACTTATGATAGATCTCAATATTGCCAAAGGTCAGCAATTCCAAGCCGTGCAGCTTGGGTTGCAAGCGACAGAAATGCTAGGTATTCCTCTTGCTAGTTATACAGGTGATGTCAGCACCCTACCGCAACTACCATCACTGGAAGATTTAACCACTTTTCCGGAGATGACGAACCCTCATCAATTGGCAAGTATCCGCATTCTCAGCAAAATAGCACCACCTTCTTATCAATCTGCGCCTGATATTTATCCATTGGTCGTGTTGACAATGGTAAATCTTTGCCTGGAATATGGACATTCACCATTCGCAGCTTATGTTTATGGTGCTTACTGTGCATTTCTGCAATCTATCATCGGCGCTCCAGCAAGTTCCTATCATTCCGGTCAAATTGCTTTTAGTTTGTTAGAAAAATACTCAGCAAAAGAATTAGAAGTCAAAGTTTACATGGTGGTGAGTACTTATGCCTTACCGGGTAAAGAACATATAAAAGCCTCTTTAAATCCATTAATTAAAGGAATTCACAGTGGTTTAGAAGTTGGTAATATTGCTCATGCTGGTCTTACTGTTATTGCTTATTGTACTCAATTATTTTTATCAGGGGAAAGTTTAGATACTGTCAAGCGTTATCAAATTCAATACATTGATTTATTACAAAAATTAAAACAAAGACCTTATGTTGCTTATGCTAGTATTTGGGGACAGATTGTTTTAAATCTTCAGGGTGAAGTTGCCAATCCATGCTCTTTGATTGGAGAAATTTGTAATGAAATAGTTATTATTCCTTGGTTTGAGCAAACTCGATACTATCAAGGACTTTTCGCCACTTATATTGCGAAGGTAATTATCCTTTATACTTTTGAAGAATATAATGAAGCTGTTAATTATTGCGAAAAAGCTTTTCCTTATCAAAAAGCAACTCTGGGGTTAGTATTAGTTTCTGCCTACCACTTCTATTATTCTTTAGTACTGTTAGCTCAATATACCTCTATTGAAGTAGAAAAACAATGTTACATTCTAGAAAAAGTCCGGAGAAATCAAGAAAAATTAAAGCATTGGTCAGAACACGCACCATGTAATTTTCAGCATAAATACGATTTAGTAGAAGCAGAAATAGCACGAGTTCAAGGACAGGTTTTAGAGGCTATGCATTTGTACGATCGCGCGATCGCTGGTGCATCTGAAAATAGCTATATTCAAGAAGAGTCTTTGGCAAATAAACGTGCTGCGCTGTTCTATCTTGAGTTAGGTAAAACTAAGATTGCCAAAACTTATATGACGGAAGCTTACTATGGTTACATGAAATGGGGTGCTCTTGCCAAGGTTAAAGATTTAGAAAGACGCTATCCCGATCTGATTGCTCGCACTCAGTCACTAGGTAATAGCAAGAACACGTTTAATGATTTGCTAGTGTATACCAGGTCTCCGCATAGCTTGACCGTAACTGCTAGCAGTACCACTAGCATAAATAAGATGTTGGACTGGACAACGGTAATGAAAGCAGCAGAAGCAATTTCCAGTGAGATTATTCTCGATAATTTATTGAAGAAATTACTGAAAATTGTATTGGAAAATACTGCCTCTCAAAAGGGATGTTTAATTTTAGAAAAAGATGAAAAACTCTTCATTGAAGCTCTGGAAAATGAACAAAATAAATCTTTTGCGATCGCACACACAATATCTGTTGAAAGCAGTCAAGATGTACCTATATCAATAATTAACTATGTGGCTAGAACTCAGAAAGCTTTAATTCTAAGTAATGCTACTCAAGACAGTCTTGCGAATGCCGATCCTTATATCCTTAAATATCAACCAAAATCAGTTTTATGTCAGCCAATTGTGTATCAAGGCAAGTTGATCGGCATATTTTATTTAGAAAATAACTTAACCGCAGATGCATTTACAAGCGATCGCCTGGAAATTCTCAAGCTTTTAACCACGCAAGCAGCTATTGCCATTGAAAATGCCCGCCTTTATGCTTGCGAACTGGAAAAAACCCAACAACTGCAACAATCCCTAGTCAAACTCCAACAAACCCAAGCACAACTCGTACAAACCGAAAAAATCTCTCCAAAACCTAAGAAGTACTAGCCTGAATGCAACTTAGGGTGAACAACCTGCAACTTGTTGACCAACTAGAGTGCATAAAACCAAAAAGTCTACCTTATGAAATAAATGAAGCGGTTGAAACCGCTACTAAATCATAAACTCAAACGATTAACAAATTAGGAGATAGCATCATGTTTGAACAAACTCAATTCACCATCCAAGACAATATTGAACTCACCGATTCTGAATTAGAAACCATTGCGGGCGGTCACGGTGACGATAAGTGTCATCACTATCCAAAGAAAGACCATTGTTACCCCAAGCCTAAGTGTCATGACCACTATCCAAAACCCAAGAAGCATTGGCCTTAAGGATTTCCATGAGATAAATTATCCCATGTTGTGGGACGGGCGTCCCCGCCCGTCCTGTATGAGTGGCGGAGTTGATCTTAATGATAATGATATTATACGTGTAATATCGTGTTTGGTTAAACACTTGTGAAAAAAGTGTATGCTCCCACTAGTTTGAGTCTAACATATTCTCATAAAAGTGAAAATTTTAAAAGCCATGTTAGGCAAACTCAAACTAGCAACCAAATTTACCTTGCTTCTATCACTTGTTTTCTTAGTTGGGATTTTAACAAGTGGGTTTGCCTTGTCTAAGGGTCTGGAATACAGAGCCGAAGCAGAATTAAATTATCGAGCAGAGATTCTCATACAAATGATGAACTCCTTGAGAGGGTATGCAAATCTCTGCGTCCACCCCTTGTTAAATTCCCTTGTAGAAACTCAAGAAAACTTTACTCCAGAATCTCTACCAAGCTATTCGACAAGAGCTTTTTTAGAAAATTTTAGAAAGAATGAAAAATTTACAAACTACCTTTACAAAGATGCTACGATTAATCCAACAAATATACGAGATAAAGCTGATGAATTTGAAACGAAAATTGTAGAGCATTTTCGCAATGAACCCGGACTGAAAATTTTATCTGGCTTTCGGAGCGTGTTGGGAGAGGAACTTTTTTATACTGCCCGACCTTTTGCTATTACAGACCAAAAATGTCTTCGCTGTCATAGCACTCCAGAAAAAGCTCCTCAAAGCCTATTGGCAACTTACGGTACAAATAATGGTTTTGGTTGGAATCTCAACGAGATTATTGCTACTCAGATTGTTTATATACCTAAAAGTCAATTTGAAAAATTAACTTTCAATAATTTTTATTTAATTCTTGGAATTTTTATAAGTACATTTGTTGTAATAATTTTATCGATCAATTTCTTACTAAGATGGAATGTTATCTTACCTCTTAAGCCATTGGCTCTGTTAGCCAAAAAAATCATTGACGATACTATTGGAGGTGATGAGGCAAAAGAGTTTGAACTCAAAAGCTTGGGGGCGATCGCAAAGCGTACTGATGAGCTAGGACATCTGGGGCGTGTCTTCCAAAGAATGGTGCGCGAAATCTATGCTCGCGAGCAACATCTAAAACAACAGGTACAGGAACTTACCATTGAAATTGACCAAGCTAAAAAATCAAACCAAGTGGCTGAAATTGAGGAGATGGACTACTTTAAAAATTTGCAAAAACAGGCAAAGGAAATTCAGAATAAATGGCAAAATTCTTCTGATGAATGAGGCGATACGGGCATTGGGGATGGGGCATTGGTAACTTCTTACCCATGCCCTTTTCCCCATGTCAAAACGAATTGTTTTATAGAAAAGGTGTAATTATTATGTGTAAAGTTGTATCAATACATTCATTCCGAGGTGGAACTGGTAAGTCAAATGTTACTGGAAATTTAGCTACTATCTTGGTTCTTTCTGGAAAAAGAGTTGGTATTGTTGATACTGATATCCAATCGCCAGGAATTCACGTGCTTTTCGGTCTCAAGGAAGAAACAATTGGTTACACTCTGAATGATTATCTTTGGGGTCGATGTGCGATCGAACAAACAGCTTATGACGTCACTCCAGTTCTCAAGGCAAAACAAGGAAATAATGCAATTTCGGGTAGTATTTACTTGGTTCCTTCAAGCATCAAAACTAGCGAAATCTCGCGAGTTGTACGTGAGGGATACGATGCACGGCGGCTAAACGATGGCTTGCAAACTTTGACTCGCAGTTTGAAACTAGATTATCTATTAATTGACACTCATCCTGGAATTAACGAGGAGACTTTGCTGTCCATGATTGTTTCCAATGTCCTGCTCGTTATCCTGCGTCCAGACCAACAAGATTATCACGGTACTGCAGTTGCTGTCGATGTGGCTCGTAAACTGGAAGTGCGTAAAATGTTGCTAGTGGTTAATAAGGCACTGCCAACTTATAATTTTCAAACTTTACGACAGCAAGTGCAGAATGCTTATAATACCAAAGTAGCGGGTATCTTACCTGTTTGCCAAGAAATGTTTCAAATAGCTAGTAGCGATATCTTTTGCCTGCGCTACCCTTTTCATCCTTGGACTCAAGAAGTGAATGCGATCGCCAAACAAATCATTTAGAATAAGCGAGCCGGTTTGTTATGAACCTCATTTGCAATTGAGGTAACCCGTTCCACGACAGAAATCATATATTGGTAATCTGGTAACTTCCCATTGGGTACATATCCTAACTCTTGAGTCAAAACTGGAACCGCCGCATTCATAATTTTGCGAATAACATCTTGTCTGTTATGCTCTATAGAAGGTGAAATCAAAACCACACCAGGTGGAACTTTGTGAGTATCAGTAAATAATATACGAAACGGTGTAGTACTGAAGTCTGGACTGTAGAGATTAAATTCCTCGTTAGAAAGAGCACCAGCAGTCACTTTTTCTTGTGCTATCCATTCCAGTACCGTTTTCGGTGTTGGAGCAAATTGGATTTCAGCCAAAGTCAAACCATAAAGATTGTAAAGGGGTAGATAATATCCAGTTGCTGAACCCAGATAACCCAAAGCAACTGTTTTCTGCTGCAAACCTTTCAATTCCTGAATGGGGCTATCTTGACGAACGACAAACAGAGATTGTAAATTACTGTTACCTAAAAGAGGAAAAAGAGCAACGTATTGATGTTTTGCCATAGCTATTGCTGCTAAACCAGGAGGAGCAAAGACAAGTGACCAAGCGCCATCCTGAATACGCCTGATAGCTAAATTTTCATTAAATGCAGGTTCTATCTCTACACGCGCCCCTGTTTTTTCAGCTAAATAGCCACTAAAGCGAGTCAACCGCTCTCGTGTTTTCTCTCCTTGTTCGTAGCTAATAATGCCAATGATTAACCTATCTCCTTGATTGTGTGTTGATTTTACTGCACAAGCAGTCAGGAGTAACAACTGAAAAAAAAGGTAACGACGAGAAAATGAGAAAGACATTAATAATTGTGATATTATAAACAAAGAAAATTATCTTACTAAATGAGTAAAAATTATCATTTCTCATATTAATTAAATTTAATATCTTTATGAAAATAGAAACAAAGATTAATATACTGTTTGCAATAGTCTTTACTATTGGCATTATTGTTAGCGGTATTGTGTCATCAAAACTACTTCAGGAAAATGCACAACAACAGGTAACAGCTAAAGCACAAATCCTGATACAAGTCATGAACTCAGTGAGAAACTACACAAATAAGCGCATTAACCCTTTATTAGAATCTAGGTTACAAATTGAGCCAGCGTTTATTGCAGAAACCGTTCCTGCTTTCTCTGCAATTCAAGTTTTTGAAGATCTGCGTAATAATCCTACTTATAAAGATTTCTTTTATAAAGAAGCAACTCTTAATCCTACAAATTTACGCGATAAAGCTGATAGCTTTGAAGCTGAGCTTGTCAACAAATTTCGCAAGAATAAAAATACTAAAGAAATTTCTGGGTATCGACAATTTCCAGAAGGAGAAAACTTCTTCATTGCTTATCCCCTTGCTGTCACTCAACAAAGTTGCTTGCAATGTCATTCAACACCAGAAGCTGCTCCTAAAAGTCAAATAGCAAGCTATGGTTCATTTAATGGTTTTAGTTGGAAGCTCAATGAAATCATCGCTGCACAAGTTATTTATATTCCTGCTAGTCAAATACTGAGCAGCGCTCAACGATCTGCTTATGTATTAATAGGTGCTTTGATTATTATTTTTGCTATTATCCTTTTTTTGATAAATCTTTTATTAAGACGAACAATTATTCAACGAATTAAAAAGATGGCTAAGGTAGCTGAAAAAGTTAGTACTGGTGAGATAAATTCTGATTTTGAAAAACAATCAAATGATGAAATCGGTGCTTTGGCAGCAGCTTTTAACCGAATGAAGAAAAGCCTTGAAATTGCTCTCAAAATACTCGAACAGCAAACTTATTAAAAATTTTGGTAACCATGTTTGTAATAATGTTTTAAAAGATATGGGCGAATAGAATTCGCTACTATATAAACAAAGTCCGCCTACGCGAACTAAGAAAACCCACGTAGGTGGGTTTCGCTTGTATAGTTATGGGCGAATAGAATTCGCTACTAGATAAACGAAGTCCGCCTACGCGGACTAAGGAAACCCACGTAGGTGGGTTTCGCTTGTATAGCTGCGAATTCTATTCGCCAAGGCTTTATAAACATAAACCCACGTATATGGGTTTCGCTTGTATAGTTATGGGCGAATAGAATTCGCTACTAGATAAACGAAGTCGAGGTTGAGCCGAGATACGTGTAAAAACCTGCAAGATGGTCTGAAAAGCCTTGTTGTATAAAAGCTTGAGCGTTTTTGACACGAGACAAAAGATTTGTGCATAAATGTACTGGCACTTTCTGTGTAATAATTGCTTTTTTGTAGCAAACAGAATTTAATATACTGTTTGCTTGGATGCTCATCCTTGAGTCTGTAATCCTCTAGTTATAAGAGTTTCGCACAATCCTCTGTGACCAAGGATATGGCGAGCGCGCAGGAAAAATCGTTAATAAAGTTAATAAACACTTCTGTTTTTGTAGCGATACATACACCAAAATTTCACTCTCCTGTCAATTTACTTAAAAATCGCTACAAGCTATAAATAGCAGGTGTTTCTAGATCATCTTGCAGGTTTTTACACGTATCTCGGCTCAACCTCTGATTGATTTATTGCAAAATATCCTAGTTCTAGTTCAATATACAAAACTACTGAGCTAGAACCAGGATACGAGGTTGTAAGTCGGAATATCCCCCCTATGCAGTGGAGCTAGAATTAAAGCTTAATTGCGTGGATTGAGAACAAAATCGAGCAGCTAAATTTAACGTATACGTATAAAAAAACATGAAGCCAGACTATCTTTACCATTATGTCATCTTGAAAACTTCACATTTTTCTCAGTTTTTTAAACTGACTTTATAAAGAAGCGATAAATTTGTATAAACTTTGGAAGTAGTTTGATATGACTTTACGGCTAGTTTAACTTTACTCCAAATAATTTTTTTAGAGCTTAACAAAAAGTCAAGTACCCTCACTAATTCCATTTTTTTGGGATTCTTCTGACAATTAAAAAAAGAATCGTTGTAATAACCGTGTTGTCAGGAGCCAAATTGTGCGTCCCCAAATCAGAAAAAGTTTAGCTGAATTTTTGAAAATTTGGCTTTTTGTTTGGATTTTCTTGCTTAAAGCATTTCCTAATACTGCTTATGCATTTATTATAAATTCCAGAGATGCTTGTGCTGCTCAACCTGCATGTGCAGCAGCGATCGCCTCTGAATTAGCTCCAGTTGTTGCTGCTCCTACTGGTACTGGTTTCGGGGCTTCAACACTTAGTACCACAACAGCTATTGGAACTACTGCTGCGTCTGTACAAGCTGTTGGTAAAGTTGCTGTTGTTGTGGGTGCAGTCGGTGGTGGATACGCAGTTTGGCATTATTGGAACCAAGGTAACAATGAGCAAGCTCAGAATAAGGCTAAGGAAAGGTATTGTCAAGCCAATCCTACAGATTCTGTCTGTCACGGTTTTTCTCTTGCGGGTCAGGGTCAATATCAGGACTGTTATCCAGACGGTTTACACTGGGAATTTACAGCTTACGGTGGTTCGTATTCTTATCAAACTATTTTTAATGGCAATCCTCCACATGGAGCAAATTGCTATTGGGATGTAATTTACATTGATGGTCAGTTCTTCACTGCCTTTAAACCAGGTACTTGGATTGTTCAAGAGTTGCAACAGACACCTTGGAAAGATTGGCCACAAGAAAAGCGTGATGCAGCAGTTGGCTTACTCGAACCTTCTGACTGGGGAAATTTTATTAAATCAATGCCACAAGGAGGTTTATTAGAACCTGGAGATACGCTTGATGCGAACAAAATTGTAATTCCGGGGCTTGAGACAGACGACCCCAATACTCCAGAAGATGATCGACCTTTAAGGATATTGCCAGGAATTTATACTATGCCTGGGAATCCTGATTTTGATGATGATGGTCTTCCAGACACAACCGATCCAGATGATGATAATGATGGAGTACCTGATGCTAGTGATTTAGATCCACACAATTCTAATGTTCCATCACCACCAACTTCTGCAAGTGGTGGTTCATCTGGGTCTGGGGATACAGGAGGTTCTGGAGATCCAGGGGGTTCTGGAGCAGAAGTTACTCCTCAAGTCCTTCAAGACATTAGTGATATTGTAAATAGTTTCAAACCGGAGCAGAATTTGAAATGTGTTGAATGTGCCCAAAAAATTGAGGATTACTTGAAGGGGCGAAACATTCGTGGAGAGCGGATAAAACTTGATACTCCCAAGACAACAGACCGGAATGACTTGATAATAGATGATAGTGTCTCGGCAAATGAGGCTATTGCAGATAATGGACATCATGAAGGAATTGAGATTAAAATAAATGAAGAAAAAATGGTGTTTGATAACCACCATCCTGGTGGTGTTCCAACAGAACAGTGGAAGAGTAATCTCACCTTTTTTGGTAAGGAATTCCTCAATGAAGATTTTGAAGAAAAAAGATATAGATTTTAAATTCTATTGTAGAGAATCAATATGAAGACTTTCTCTAAACTTCTCCAAGATATTAAAGATAACCCAGTTCTCTACTTAGGACAGCCATCCATTACTTGTCTTTATGCCTTCCTAGTTGGGTATCTCGGTACTCTAAGTGATTTGAAATTTGTTCAAGAAGCCTCCGCACTTAATGGATTTCAACAGTGGATACAAGAAAGAGCAAAAACTACAGTAACTCAATCATGGTCAGGGATAATTCTCTTTGAAAGTGGAAGTGAGAGACGTGCTTTTAATTCTTTTTTCAAAGACTTTGAAATGTTTTTGAGTGAGCAAGAGAGAGTAGAAAGTGAAAAAACTGAAGTAGGAAAAGTTTTTGAATTTAATGAATATAATTTGAAAACCAGAATAAATTATGATTTCTATGAACTTTTGGGACGAATTAAAAAGAGACCAGGTATGTTCTTAGGTACAGCCTCAATCACCCGAGCTGATATGTATTTAAGAGGATACATTCTGGCTCGAAGAGAAGTTGGTTTAGCTCCCACCGAACAGGAAAGAGAGTTTGAAGGGTTTCAATCTTGGATACGAGAAAGATATGGAATTAAATCAAACCAATCATGGGCTAAAATAATTCTCTTTTATTCTATGGATGAGCATGAAGCTTTAGAAAGATTTTTTGAACTGTTCGAGGAATACTTAAATTGCAACAAGAGTTCAAACCAACTTTCAGAGATTTGAGTGTGAGCATCAAAAGGGAGCTTATACCAAATAAAAGAATCAGCAATAATATGCTAATTTTTCTGGTGGGGAATACCCACCTTTTTTTACAGTTAATCAGATTTTACTCAGATTAAACTTGTCTAGATTTGGTTTTGGGCGATTGCTTTTCTCCCTTTGGTTCTAGCTCCAAATTGGGATTTTCTAAACTAGAACTAGGATGTGGAGAGTCGGTGCTGGCAAGCAACTCGTCAATAAAAAGGTCGATCGCGATCGCAATTCGTTCTTTCTTTTCGGGACCACGAGCAACTCTCCAATTCTTCAAAATGCGATCTCGCACAGCGAGCAAGCTTTGCTTATCGCGCACTGCCTGATAATCTGGTTGCCTGAGCGTGTCTACATTGTTAACAGAATTGTTTACACTCAGGCGATGAACTCCCCCAAAGCTGTTTCCAGTTGGTTTAGCTTTTCTTGGAGAGGTGCAAGTTGAGAGGCAATGCGATTGTCTACATCATTTGTAGACAAAGTATACAATGGAGTTGTAGATAATTCTTTTGACGTTGTGGACAAACCTAAAGCTTCCCGGAGTAGGCGTTGTGCAGTTTGATTCAAGCTTTCCCCTGGGTGTTGGTGTTGTCTTAAAACTTGTAATTCAACATCACCTATCCGGTACGAAATGACTTGGCTATTTTTCATAGCGTAGACTTTTGTAAACAGTTTGTATACAACATTGTAGCGGAATTCGTCAACAGCTAAAAATGCATACAAGGTGTAGACGCCCGTGTACACGTTGTTTTGAAAGTGACATAATTACTCTTATACGTCTTTCATCATGCTAAAAATGCCGATCGCCCTTGTCCATAATCTAGAAGAACGCCATCAACTAAACCACCTTGCCCCACTCGATGCCCAAGCAAGATTGGTTGAAATGTGGTTGTATGCAAAATCTGAAAACAGTGAAGAAGCGTATCGTCGCATCGTTACCAATTTTTTGGCTTTTGTAGCAAAGCCAATACCCGAAATTAGTCTTGAGGATCTATATCAGTATGCGGGGCATCTGGAAGAGTTGAAATTATCACCCAGCAGTCAGAAAACCTATCTCTCTATCGTTAAATCGTTATTGAGTTTTGCCACCAAAATTGGCATGACCCAAGTGAACGCTGGAGCAGCATTAACTCTAAAATCCCCTCCTGACTCTCTCAGCAAGCGCATACTCAGCGAAACTGAAATAATTTTGTTAACTCATGCCGAAAAAAATCTTAGAAACAGATTGATTTTACGCTTATTTTATGCTATTGGAATTCGTGTAAGTGAATTGTCGCGTTTAAAATGGGAAGATTTAACACCGCGAGGGGACTCTGGACAACTTGAAGTTGTTGGGGGCAAGGGCGGTAAATCCCGATCAGAGGTTGAGCCGAGATACGTGTAAAAACCTGCAAGATGATCTAGAAACACCTGCTATTTATAGCTTGTAGCGATTTTTAAGTAAATTGACAGGAGAGTGAAATTTTGGTGTATGTATCGCTACAAAAACAGAAGTGTTTATTAACTTTATTAACGATTTTTCCTACGCGCTCGCCATATCCTTGGTCACAGAGGATTGTGCGAAACTCTTATAACTAGAGGATTACAGACTCAAGGATGAGCATCCAAGCAAACAGTATATTAAATTCTGTTTGCTACAAAAAAGCAATTATTACACAGAAAGTGCCAGTACATTTATGCACAAATCTTTTGTCTCGTGTCAAAAACGCTCAAGCTTTTATACAACAAGGCTTTTCAGACCATCTTGCAGGTTTTTACACGTATCTCGGCTCAACCTCAAGTCCGCCTACGCGGACTAAGAAAACCCACGTAGGTGGGTTTCGCTTGTATAGCTGCGAATTCTATTCGCCAAGGCTTTATAAATATTCTCCTAACTGCTGTTGAAACTCTTTAGCCTGTTGAGAATTGGGAATATATACCATTAATCTATTGATTAATTCTATTTGCGAAATGGATGGTTGAGCCTTTATAGCCTTTTTAATTAGAAAAGGAGCAATCGGACCAACTAACTTAGCTAAGTGTTGCTCGCATTGACGAAGAAACTTTTCATCAAGAACTTGATTTTCTTGACTGTGAGAACAAATTGACTTTGGTTGAGGTTGAGCAGAGGCTGCTTGTAAAATCAACTTTGCTTGTTGCTCGAATTTAGTCCGTTGCTGAGGTAATATGTGTCGTGCCAATTTCTCGATCAATTCTTCAGAAGTATTTACTTTTCCCAAAACTTTTTTTAATAAGGTACGAGCAATTGGTCCGAGAGATTCTACTAGCAGATGTTCTAGTTGTCCTTGCTGTTCGGAGTTAAGATATAAATAGGAAGAAGCTTTGTTCTTTTCTAATACATTAAAATTATTTGAAGGTTGAACAATAGCAATTTTTGAAGTTTCTTGAAACTGCTGCGTAGGGGTAATATTAAAACTTTGGTTTTCCCTATCTTCTCCTATTTCTACTTTTAGATTGGGAATACGGGCTAGATTACCGGGTAATATATCAAGGACACCAGGTGCTGATGACAGCCAAAGATGAAGCGGGATTCCTCTGAGTTCTAGAAGTGTTTGCAATTGAGCAATCCACCCAGCAACTGGTAACCCGACTTGTGTATCTGCAGCTGTTAGAGTTTCTAGTACCATCTGGGAAAATAGTTCTGGTTGTTGTGGAGGCGTAGCAACTGCGATCGCGCATTGTCCTTGTTCGGAACCCAGTTGTAACTCTTCCACCCATTTTGCCAGGGAAGTTGCCCCAGGACAATCTAGCACAACAATTTGCTGAGTGTTTGCACAACGGCACAATTCCTGTTTTAACCAAGAACGGCTAATCCGCACACCATCTCCTAATACTAACCAAGCTTCCCCATCTTGGCTCTCCTCAATTTGACCCCGTAAATATAGCAACGCTGTTGTTGTTTGTTTGATTGTAGGAAAGCCTCCGAGCGTATTTGAGGATTTTGTACTCTGACAATACAAACAAGATCGGATTGCTTCGTTAATTTCTGTCCATACCGTTCCTTTTTTAGGCAAATACTCCAGTTCAAAACCACCAGCCCCTCTTAGAACTTGACTGAGGGCGCGAGAAGTTTTGCTATTGAACGCATCAACAATTAAAGCTCGTCGTACAGAACCAACTTCAGCGCTTGCTCTATGTTTTAATCCAACAATTAACTCTCCCACTCCTTCTACAATTCTTTTGGGAGTTTGCAACGGGTATTCTGGATGAAGATACGTTTCGCCTCGGCTTAGCTTTTGCTGATTGATCAAACGCAGTTGTTGGTTTTTTTTATCAATATATCTGAGAGTTTGAGAATAAACATATTTGTAAAGCCCATCAGCGTCTATTACACCTTGGGAGTCTGCAGCTTCACCTAAGAGTCCTTTCATGAGATAATAAGTGAACAGCCCATGCCCTAGCTCGGGAAATTCCCAGGACTGCTGCCCTTGGTCGCAAGACAATAACGCACAAAATCCTTTACTTTGAGAAGCTCGTTTTCGTAATACTTCCTGTAGTTGATGTGTAATCTCCTGAGCATTAACCATACTATTTTCATCTATAGCCGTTGCTCCCTTTGCTCCCGACCCTACAAGCACCATGTCACCACTATGGCACGTATCCAAACAGAGTAACTGTTGGCGGGCAGAACTAGCACTTAAAATTTGCAAGAGTTCCTGCAAACTCAACCCTGAAGTTAAGAGATGGTCTTTCTTCGTATCTGACAAACACAACACCGCTTGTTGAGTACTCGGATCTAACATCCCGTGTGCGGAAAAATACAACAACACTGTGTCTTGATAACGAGTTTGGGCGACGAGTTGTTGCAAGCTCCTACGAACTGTCTGTAGGGTAGGAGAATATTTGCCAAAATCATGATGAATGATGACTTCCTTTTTTGGAAATCCTTGTGTTGCTTTTGCCAATGCTTCGGCTAATCCCTGACAATCAATTGCAGGATAGCGTAAAGAGGGCAAGTTTTCATCTTCGTAGTGATTCACCCCGACTAAAAAAACCCAAAGCTTGGCTTCCCCTGTTGTCAGAGTATGAGCAGAGCAACTAGTACCAACACCGAGAGGAGACATTTTGTTTACCTTTTTGCAACCAGCTTGGACACCTTACATAGTACTATTAATACATCGATTTTGATGAGTACTTAGCTCCCTCACCTCGTTCCCAGGTTCCGCCTGGGAATGCCTTTGAGCGGAGGCTCCGCCTCCCGTCTCTTGCGAGGCGGAGCCTCGCGGTATGCATTCCTAGCCTCTGGCTAGGAACGAGAGAGTACCGAAACGAGAGAGTACCGAATGAGGGGTATTATCTCCAATTTACCTGTTATATCCTGAAAGAATTTGGGAATCTGTAATCTATAGTTAACATTCTATCAAATAGAGTTTGTGCCTTTATAGTATTAAAAATCAGATTCTGTTGTAAGAATTACGCAAAAGCTGCAAAATTTTATTGAACCAAGCTCTTTGTAATAAACTAGAGAAAATACGAACAAACCCTTTCTCTTTAGAAATCTTTACACTTTTGATTCATGCGTCCCCGCCAAAGCATTGTTGAGGTCTTTTCGACTTTCCTACAATTTGATGGAGACAAAGCAAGTGGTTGGGCGACTGACCCCAAGCTGCGTCGTAGTATGCTCGCTTGCCAATCTAGCCTGCCAAAACCAGAAACTTCTGAAAATTTTTGGGCTATTTACTGGTATAAATTATGGCATAAAGAAAGTACGAAATTAGGTGAGGCACATTTATCAGCTTACTTGCAAGAGGTTTGCTATTGGGCAGTGCAAAAAACAATTTCTAGCTTTTCGGCAATACAGTACACGCCATCTGACTGCTTTCAAATAGCGATCGCACGAATCGGTAAAGTATTAAAAGGATTCAACCCTCAATTAGGATTTCACCTGAAACATTATGCCAGCGCAGTTTTTAGCAGAGAACTTAAAGAAATCTTGCGCCAGCAGCACGAAGTCGATATTTGCACCAATTGGAAATTGTTACGCAAGCTCAGCCAAAAGCAACTGATAGAATCTTTAAACAATGCAGGACTCAGTTCGGATACAGTTGCTTGTTACTTGTTAGCGTGGAAATGTTACCAGGTTGAGTATGTTCCACAACTACCAGCGACTTGTGGTCCCAAATTTTCTCATAAGCCAGAGGAAAGCACATGGAAGGCAATTGCACAACTGTATAACTCCGAACGTCACACTCAATTAAATCAACCAGGAGCAGAGTGCAGTCCAGAAACTTTGGAAAAGTGGATGAATGTTTGTGCGAAAGCAGCACGCTCTTATTTGTATCCAACTTTTGCGTCACTTAATGTTCCTAAAGGAGAGAACGCATCAGGAGAATTACTAGATAATTTACCGCAATTTGCCCAAGAATCATTATTTACGGAAATTATTGCACGAGAAGAAGAATTAAACAGGCGATCGCAACAAACCCAAATCAATGGTGTGTTACAAGCGTCTGTTGCCAAGCTAGAGCCAGAAGCCCGGACAATTCTCCAACTCTACTACAAACAAGACCTGACTCAACAGGAGATTGCAAAACAGCTAAATGTCAAACAGTATACAGTTTCTCGGCGGCTAACCAGGTCAAGAGAACTTTTACTGAAAGAACTTGGTGTTTGGAGCCAAGAGGTACTGCATATTTCTCTAAACTCAGAGGTATTTAAATATATCAACACCATTATGGAGGAATGGTTAAAAGTCTACTATAGCCATTCGCCAACGCAATAGGAGTAGCCGTGATGACTTTTAACTCAACCAAAGCTTTTGCCGACATAACTCAGTTGTACTTGGAAATACCACAAACAGTCCAAGTACGAGCTTGCGAGCATAGCCAATCTTTTTCGACACTCAGTCGTCGTTGGAATGCTTATCTCAATCAAATTTGCTTGAGTACTTTTCTTCCTTGGCTGCGGGAGGAACATATTCCTTCGGCTACTCCTTGGTCAAATGCTGCAACCTCTGCCAGTATTTGGGAAGTCGTGAATGGTACAGCCATTGTTTTCGGAACAACACGAATGGTGTTAATTCCTACTGAGGCGATAGATTTGAGTGAATTGCGCGTTCCACAAGAATGGGTAGATATTCCCACTTGGGCGGCTGATTACTACTTGGCAACACAAGTCAATCCAGAAGAAGGTTGGATAAAAATTGCGGGGTACGCGACTCATGAAAAACTTAAGACAAAAGGCAGCTATGATGTACGCGATCGCACTTATTCCCTAGACAAGGAAGACCTAATTCCAGACTTAAACATCCTCTGGGTCACGCGCCAACTTTGCCCTACAGAAACAACTCGGAGTGTAGTTACGCCCCTTCAATCCTTAACGCTAGTTCAAGCAGATAATTTAATACAGCGATTGGGTAATACTACTGTAATTTTACCACGGCTAGCCGTTCCTTTTACAATATGGGGAGCACTTTTAGAACATGGAGGATGGAGACAACGGTTGTACGAACGCCGTCAGAGTCTTCCAGAACAGTGGTCTGTTCTCAATTGGATAGTCAATGGTATTTCAGACTTAGCACAACAAGCAGGCTGGGTACAAATGGAACCACAATCGAGTCTTGCTGGAGGGCGGGGGGTGCAAGAGCAATTAAAGCCCGTGTTGATAAAGCGATTAGATATTGCAGGTCAACAGTATGAATTGCGAGTACTTCCTCAAGGCAAACCGGAAGAACAAAGATGGCGGTTTGAACTGAGAAATGTTGCTTTGGGCAAGCAAATTCCTGCTGGATTTAAGTTAAGACTTTTAACAGAAGATTTGCAACCATTTGAGAACAATGAAGATAGAGCTATAACGCCAGTAGATTTACTGTATATTGAGGTTGCATTTAATGAACCAGCAGAAGGATTAGTTTGGGAGGTAGAACCACTTCCAAAAAACTACCAACGAGAGATCTTGCGTTTTTAGGAGGTAGGGAGTGTTTGTCCCGTACAGATGTTCAAGTCGCGCTCGATACATATTAGGGAGCGATCGCCATCTTTCTCTTGCTTTGAATCGCTCTTGGGGACTTCCAAATAAAAAAATCTAGCGCTTTTCACTTGAACCCAATACAGTTCTTGTGGTGCGGGCGTCTCGCCCGCCACCAGTATAAGACGGGCGAGGACGGAGAGCAGCGCTTTGCATCTGAATGAGGTACACCCCCCTTTCATCCCCCCCCTAGCCCACGCCAGTCGCTGTGAGTTCGGGAGACCCTCCACCAGAGCGCTGGCTCCCCTTAAAAAGGGGGGAAAATACTCTTAAAGCCCGATCGCTACCCTACCGTGTATAAAACCGCGCTGCTTTTAACAGCGTGGTTTAGTTGAGATAGAGCTTTGAGATTGAGAAAATAAATTCGATATTAGTGAGACAGCTTTTAGCAGAAAATAGTATTAATCTTACTAATTTCAAACCAGGTGCTATGCAGAAAATTAGTGGCGAGTATAAGAACGCTCGAACTTTGTTTGTAATTTACCTGCTCCAGTTGCCAAAGCAATCATGACAAAAGCGGCGAAAACTGCTACTATTTGAAGCCAGTTAGCATCAGCAACTATCGCAGCCCCTGCAAGAACTATTGCGATCCCGATAAAGGTTTGTTTTAGTCGAATAGTTACTTGATATGCTCGATTACACGAACTACATAATTGTGTGTGTTGCAATAATCTGTCTAAAGAAGTTACCTTATTGTTCAATTCATGACTGTCTATATTTTTAGAAGTGGAATAGCCTTGATAATAGGGCAACGAAGAACCGAATTTATCCAGCCACTTGCGGTATGCAATGACTAATGTATCGGAGGTTTTCAGCGGGAAATAAATTTGTTTTAAGCTTTCTCCTAACTGGTGAATTTGTACATTTTGCCCAACCAAGAGCGCCATATCACCTTCTAATAGATTGTTGGTTTGAAAGTGATGCACCCAGCGGGGTTTAAGGTTAATGAACCATGTTAGTCCATTGATAAAATTTCTATGTAGAATCCGGCATTTATTCTTCCCTAAAGGAATTGAATATAAAGCCGTTCCAGCATTTAAAGATTTATCTTTAATTTGAAAACTAAACTTGTAAAGAACTAAGTTAGGAGCAATAAAATCCACCCGTCCCCGACTTGTAACAGATTTTCCAGCACCTTTAACTCTAGAAAGAATACCAGCAATAGTATTTTCTTCTACTTCAATTTCTAGAGGTCGAGCATATTCTTTTTTGCTGAGTACACCATCGTGGCTGATAGGGACATGGGCTGGATCGATGACATTTTCGATAAATAATGTTTGGTCGTAAGGAAGGTCGCGTATGTAGTTAACACAAGTAAATTCCGGCAGATCTAACTCGGGAATAATTGGAATGTCCTGCTCCAAGGCACTTTCAACTTCCCCAGCCCACATCCAAATTATACCTTGGCGTTTGACGACCTTAAATGATTTCACGCAGGCATTAGCTGGTATTTTGGCATCTACTGGTAACTGAGGAATATGAAGACATTGACCATCAGTACCAAATTGCCAACCGTGATACAAACACTCTATTTTGCCATCAATTATTTGACCATCGGAAAGTTTAGCTGCACGATGAGGACAACGATCTGTTAAACATACTAGATTTCCTTCTTTATCTTTGAATAATACTAAAGGTTCATCGTACAAAGAAAAGCTATAAGGGCGGTTTTTCGGCAAATCTTGTAGAAAGCAAACAGGATACCAGCACTGCTTCCAATTAAATTTTTCTGCTGTTTGTGCCGTTGATTCTGTTGTATTCATATCTAAATTCATTGATAACTCCTAACTTATTTGTAGTATTAAGAATTTTTTGTCATGTAATTTACCTGTCTAGAGTATAGTAACCGGTAAGAGGGAATGACTGGGAAATACCAGCATTGTAGCGAAATACGCCAGCTAACGTTTTTGAGCTGGCGATACGGCTGTAGGCTTTCTTTTATGCAAGCGATACGAATGGACGCCCGTAGTCCTTCATACCTCCGTTTTTCCTAAATTTTGTATAGATAGGATTTGCATAAAACAAAAAACTTTACTCTATGAATAAGATAAGCGGGTGGAAGACAGATCGACTACCCGTTCGCATTCTCAAGGAAAAATTAAGGAATAAGCGTATATGGCAAAAGTTTTACTCAATTCCTTGAGTAGTAGTGACATTGACTGGATGGTGTCCGCAGGGACTCGAAAACACATTCCTCCAAACACTGTTCTTATCCGTCAGGGCGAACCGCTCCATGGATTGTACATCCTCTTGGATGGCTCGATAGCAGTTACCGTGTCCCAACCTAGTGACAATCCCTTAGGTCATGCTTTCGCTGTTTTGGAAGGCGGCAAAATGTCAGGGCGTGAAATTGCCAGATTAGATAGTGGAGAAATGATAGGAGAAATGCCTTTACTGGAGACTTCTCTATCTTCTACCACCATAAAAACGGTGACCAAATCGCTGGTCTTGTCAATTCCGCAACATCGATTACTGGGAAAGTTACAGGAGGATGAGAGTTTTGCGGCTCATCTTTATCGAGCGATCGCAATTTTGTTAGCTAACAGACTAGAGAAGATAATTAGCCAACTAGGAAACAATAGCACGATTGCTTTGTGCGAACCGCAAATACGAGAAATCTTATTTGTTTTTGGAGAATTAAGCGATCTCGATATTGATTGGATGGTTTCCGTTGGAACTCCACAAAACCTCAGTGCAGGAACAGTTCTGATTCATGCAGGTAAAGCGATCGACGCCCTACACATTTTACTTGATGGAAAAATGACGGTTTCAATATCTGAAGATAAAAATGATTTCCTAGCCCGTGCATTTTCATCATTAGAAGATAGTGAAAGTGAAAGTTCAGAACAGGAGTTTGCCTGGGTATTAAAAGGTGACATAGTAGGAGAAACCCCATTTGTGGAAGTTCCTCTACCATTCGTCACTGTCCGTGCTGTAGAAAATTCCGTTGTCTTGTCCATTCCTCAGTGGAGACTAGCAGCAAAACTCATGCACGATATAGGTTTTGCAGCGCGTTTTTATAAAGTGTTAGCAATTTTATTAGCAGATAAACAACAACAAATTATCAGTCAATTTAGCTATGGAAGGCTTAGGTATAGCAAAGAACAACCTTTAGATGAAAACAGTATATATGAAAATGAACTTAGCTCTCATTTTTTAGCTCAAATGACACTAGCTGGAAATCGATTTGATTGGATGTTGAAAAAAATTATAAGAAGTTAAGTCATTGGTCATTGGTCATTGGTCATTGGTCATTGGTTATTTGTTTTACTAGATTTTCAAAAACACATTTGATTAAAGATTTTCCGAAATCTGATTAGATTTTATTGAAGTAAGAAATAAGCA
This sequence comes from Scytonema hankhaensis NUACC26, assembly GCF_045865695.1. NCBI lineage: Bacteria > Bacillati > Cyanobacteriota > Cyanophyceae > Nostocales > Scytonemataceae > Scytonema > Scytonema hankhaensis. Next base: position 67,124 of record NZ_BAACAP010000246.1, on the reverse strand, counting down.
ATAAAGCTTTTAAATCTCCTTTTAAGTACAGTAGAGTGGGCATTGCCCACCAAAATTGAATATTGAGTGCTAACCAAAATTGAATGGTGGGCTTTACATAAATATCAAACTCAAATTTAAATCGCATTAATTCAAATTAAGAGGTGGGGTCAAATGGTTAACCAAAATACTGGGCTATTCCGCAAACAAGCTTTAGAACGTTCGTCTTCTCCAGAACAACTCGATCAAATCATGAAAGTTGTCAGCCCCAAAAATTGGTTACCGATCGCTGCTTTTGGCAGTCTAGTAGTATCCGGGCTTGCATGGAGTATCGTAGGTCGCATCCCAATTACAGTAGAAGGTCAAGGGGTAACGATCTATCCCAACCAAGTTACGGATATCCAAGTATCTAACTCTGGAGTTATCAAAGAATGGTACAGTCAAGTAGGAGATGTTGTCAAAAAAGGTCAAGTTCTGGGAATAATTGGCCAATCCGAACTGGAAAAACAATTGCAGCAACAAAACCTTAAACTGTTGCAACTTAAAGAACAAGATCGATCTGTCAGTTCGCTAGCCGGACAAGGAGTTGAACGGGAAAGAAGAGCTATTCAGCAACAACGGGAAAATGCTCAGCAACGAATCGGTGAATTACAAGTTTTGACTCCCACATTGAAAACAAGAAACCGTGAAGCGATTAAAAAAGAACGCCAGCAACTCGAACAACGATTGACACAACTGCAAGAATTAGCTCCTACAATTAAACAAAGAAATCGAGAATCTCTTAATCAGCAAACCCAAAGCTTACAAGAAAGAATTCAAGCAGCAAAAGCTCAATTGCCCTTCCTCAAAAAAAGAGTCAGTAATTTCAAAAGCTTAGTCGAGCAAAAAGTCGTTTCAGAAGCTGAATATTTTAGAGTTCAAGAAGAGTATCTCAAAAGAGCCGAAGAAATTGCTCAAATGGAGACTCAACTTAGAGAAGTGAAAGTGAGAGAAGGTGATACACAAGAAAAATTTATTAACAGTAATGATGAAATTTCAGGTATACGCTCTCGTTTACAAAAACTGCAAGTAGAAGAAACAAACGCCGAACAAGCGTATTTAATAAATATTAATGAAATTGCTAGACTCAGAGCAGAATTACGAGAATTAGATACGCGAGAAGCTAATCTTGCTAAACAAAACTTACAAGATGCAACAATTCGTAAAAACGAGATTCAAGAAGTTAGCAGCGAAATTGCTAAACTGGAACTGCAACTCCGTAATAATAGCCAAATTACCAGTCAGCAAGAGGGACGTATTTTAGAGATTGCTGTCAAACCAGGACAGGTTGTCAATGCAGGAACCCGCTTGGGAAGCATAGATGCGGCGAAGGACTCTAGTAAAATGGTAGCCATAACTTATTTTCCAGTTGCAGACGGTAAAAAGATTCAATCGGGAATGAAAATGCAAATTACACCTCAAACCGTTCAAAGAGAACGCTTTGGTGGTATTTTAGGTAAAGTCACTCATGTCTCAACTTTTCCGATCGCAAAAGAAGGAGCCGCTAGCATAGTGGGTAACGCCGAAATTGTGCAAAGTCTAATAGCACAGGGTCCTCACATTCAAGTTTTTGCCGAACTGCAAAGAGATTCTTCAACTTTTAGCGGCTATCGTTGGTCTTCTTCTAAAGGTCCGCAAATGAAGATTTCACCTGGAACCACAACTTCTGTACGAGTCACCGTTGAAGAACGAGCTCCAATTACCTTTGTCTTTCCCATCCTCAAATCTTGGAGTGGCGCGAACTGATATGTTGCAACTGCAGGTTCTCTTCGGGGGTCACAATAACCGACGCCGTACTCCTACTCTTATACAAATGGAAGCAGTGGAATGTGGTGCTGCTGCTCTGGGTATAATTTTAGGTTACTACGGTCGGATTGTACCGCTAGCAGAACTTCGTCAAGTGTGCGGTATATCTAGGGATGGGAGTAAAGCAACCAATATCCTCAAAGCTGCTAAGAATTACGGGCTTGTGGGAAAAGGGCTAAAAATTAAGGAGTTAGATGCCCTTCGCCAGTTAGAATGTCCTTACATCGTCTTTTGGAATTTTAACCATTTTCTGGTTGTAGAGGGATTCAGCAAAGAGCAAATTTATTTGAACGACCCTGCATCTGGGGCGCGAACCGTTTCCATACAAGAATTTGATGCAGCGTATACGGGAGTCGTACTGGTTTTTCAACCAGGACCGGATTTTACAAAAGGTGGTAGCAAACCTAGTGTTATCCAAGCTTTGTGGAAGCGGTTACAAGGTTCTACAGGAGTACTTATTTATTGTATTGTAGCAGGGTTTTTACTGGTACTACCAGGATTGGCAATACCAGTATTTACTCAAGTATTCGTAGATAATGTTTTGATTCAAAATCGACAAGATTGGTTGAGACCTCTGCTGTTAGGGATGCTAATCACTGGGAGTTTAAATGCATTGTTAACAATGTTACAGTTGCAGTTTCTCCGTCGAATGAAGGTAAAGCTCTCTGTAGGGATGTCTAGCCAATTTGTATGGCATATCTTACGTCTACCAGTGAGTTTTTATGCTCAACGGTTTGCAGGTGAAATTAGCAGTCGCATCCGCCTGAATGACGATCTAGCAAATATCCTCTCAGGAAAATTAACGACTTCGGCAATTGCTGCAATTATGGTGATTTTTTATGCCGCCGTCATGTTGCAGTATGATATAGTACTGACAGCAATTGGGATTTCTTTTGCGATCGCCAACCTCCTGATTTTACAGTTAGTCTCCCGACAGCGCACAGAGACCAACATAAGATTAATACAGGAGCAGGGAAAAGTCACTGGGGTAGCTATTTCCGGGCTTCAAAGCATGGAAACACTCAAAGCATCTGGGTTAGAATCCGATTTTTTCTCCCGATGGGCGGGTTACTATGCCAAATCAGTTAATGCTCAGCAGACAATGGAAGAGAGCAACCAGTTTTTAGGAACTGTCCCTAGTTTCCTCTCTGACATAACAACAATGCTGGTTTTGGTCATAGGCGGTATCCGAGTGATGAACGGTGACATTACCATTGGGATGCTGGTAGCGTTTCAAAGCCTGATGCAAAGTTTTATGGAACCTATCAATAATCTCGTCAACCTCGGAAGCGAACTCCAAGAAGTGGAGGGGAATCTCAATCGCCTAGATGATGTTTTGTGCAATCCCGTAGATTTGCAAGTAGACGAAACAGAGGGAAGACAACAAGAACAAAGTAAAATCCCCAAGCCCCAATCGCCAATCTCCAATCCCCAAGCCCCAAGCCCCAAACTCCAAGGATACATTCAATTACGAAACGTTACATTTGGTTACAACCGAGTTGCTCCTCCGTTGATTGAAAACTTCAATCTTTCAGTGAAACCAGGAAAGCGAGTCGCCTTGGTAGGAGGTAGTGGTTCTGGTAAATCTACCATCGCGAAACTCATATGCGGGCTATATGAACCTTGGGAAGGAGAGATTCTGTTCGACGCTCAACCAAGGTCCCGAATTCCGCGTCAAGTTCTTGTCAATTCTCTCTCCTTTGTAGATCAAGATATCTTACTATTTGCTGGCACTGTTAGGGACAACTTAACTCTCTGGGATAGCACTGTACGCGAGATTCAGTTAGTACGGGCGTGCGAACATGCAGCCATACACGATGCGATCGTTTCCTTACCAGGAGGATATAACAGTCAACTCTTAGAAGGTGGTGCAAATTTAAGTGGCGGTCAAAGACAGCGCTTGGAAATTGCCCGTGCTTTAGTTAACAACCCCTCCATTTGTATTATGGATGAAGCGACTAGTGCGCTTGATACTGAAACAGAAAAAATTATTGACCAGAAGCTACGTCAGAGAGGATGCACTTGTATCATTGTTGCACACAGACTAAGTACCATCCGAGATTGTGATGAGATCGTTGTCTTAGAAAAGGGAAAGGTGGTACAAAGAGGTACTCATCAAGAATTACAAAAAACTGAGGGTCTTTACTTAGAATTGATCCGCAGTGAGGGAGACGCGCTAGAGGAGGGGTAAATACTGATGACTTCTTATACTAGAGTTCAAGGCTTGCAGCAAGACCTATATAGGTTTAATGGCAATGAACCCCTACTTCTCAGCGATACCCAAACAGTTTGGGTTGTGCAATCGGGTTCTTTTGCACTATTTGCTATTACCGTTGCTAGCGGTCTCCCCCAAGGTCAACGTCGCTATCTCACGAGTATTGGACCTGGAGAAGCGATGTTTTCAATTCCACCAAAACAAGAGCAGGAACAGCAGCAAATTATAGCCGTGTCACTTGAGCCAGCAGAGATTGTTAGAGTAACTAGAGCAGAATTTAATTATTTGTTGACTGTAAAAGAAAGCTCTGCTGTTTTGATGCTGGAACGCTGGATTCAGCAATTGAGTTCGGCACTTGCTGATGTATGCATTTCAACGTACAACATATTAGAGCCAGGAATCCGATTCTTTTCCTTAGAAGACGGCGAGATATTCTCTCCTGAACCTGGTAGTGTGTTGTGGGTCAGAATTCAGAAAGGATCTGCTAAATGGATGGGGTTTGAGGAATTAATCCAGCAACCTTCTTCTGCTATGCTCCCATTTGGGAATGGGATGTGGTTGGAAGCAGCAGAAAAATTGGTTGAACTCGAATACTACAGTACTAGGGATGTTCGAGATACAGAGGTTTTATTTGAGGGATTGGTTGAATTCATGAGTTATTTCTTGCAAGGCATTGTACTGCTACAGCAACAGGAAATACAGCAAGAATTACTCAAATACGAGGAAAAAAAGCGCCTGAATCGTCAGGTGATGAATGAAACGTTGGAAAAACTGGCTGGAGTTATAAAACAAACAAAAACAGCCTTCTTTCCAGTTGCATCACCTTCTTCGGATCTAGAAGAAGCTCTTCTGATTGCTGTAGGTGCTGTAGGGCGTGCTTTGGACATTACAATTCGTCCTCCATCTGACTCGGAAGACTTGGGACGGGTTCAAGATCCAATGGATGCGATCGCAAGAGCTTCCCAAATTCGGATACGTCGCGTCCAACTTACAGATAAATGGTGGAAACAAGATAGCGGTCCCATGCTGGGCTACACTGTAGAAGACCAATGCCCAGTTGCACTGTTACCTGTCTCTGCAAATCGCTACGAAATTTTCCATCCATTAACGAGGAAACGTACCCCAGTAGATGCCAAAAGTGCTGCAACTCTTACAACTATCGGTTACGTATTTTACCGACCGTTACCCGATAAAACACTAACAACATTCGACCTGCTGTTATTTGCCATGCGGGGTCACCTAAAGGGATTTGTATTTATCCTCATCATAGGAGTTGTAGTCGCCCTGCTAGGGATGCTCGTACCCCAAGCAACTGCCATTCTTATCGACAACGCCATTCCAGATGCTAACCGAGGGTTACTGTTGCAAATAGCTTTAGGGCTTACCGCCGCCACCATTGCAGAAGCCCTCTTCCAACTTACCCAAGGGCTGACCATTATGAGGTTGGAAACATTTGCCGATACTTCCACCCAAGCCGCCGTTTGGGATAGGCTGTTAAAGCTCAAAGCATCCTTTTTTCGCCAGTACTCAGTTGGCGATTTAGAGAGTAGAGTACAAGCTATTAGTGAAGTTCACCAGAAATTAAGCAGTACGGTACTCAAAACTCTGTTTAGCAGTTTGTTCTCCTTGTTGAACTTAGGGTTGCTTTTCTACTACAGTCCATCACTTGCTTTAATAGCGACTGTTGTTGCCTTTGTCAATGTTGCCATTACCATTGTTTTCGGCGTTCTCACTATACGGAAAATTCGTCCCCTACTGGAGCTAGAAGGAAATCTCTTTGGCATCATGGTACAGTTAATTAATGGAGTTGCCAAACTTCGAGTTGCTGGGGCAGAAGCACGTGCTTTTGGCTACTGGGGTAGGCAGTATAGCCATCAACTCAAACTCATGCTGAGTTCTCAAGCGCTTGAAGATAACCTGCTTGCGATTAATAAGTTTATGCCTACGCTGACATCCTGCATACTTTTCTGGTTTGCAGCCACTTCATTGCAGCAATCTCAGTTACAAGGGGGGCTTTCCACGGGTACATTTTTAGCATTTAACGCTGCTTTCGGCATATTTATTTCAGGAGCAACGAGTTTGAGTACAACAGTTATAGATATTTTAGAAGTTGTACCTTTGTGGAAGCGAGTGCAGCCAATTTTAACAGCCGAACCAGAAGTGAACTCTACTAAGGCAGATCCGGGTAGATTATCAGGTAGAGTTGTCGTAGACCATGTTATTTTCCGCTACAGAAATGACGGACCTCCAACGTTAAATAATGTGAGTCTCCGAGCCGAACCGGAGGAGTTTATTGCACTCGTAGGGACTTCTGGAAGTGGTAAATCAACATTATTCCGATTATTGCTAGGATTTGATACTCCAGAATCTGGCGGGATTTATTATGATGGACAGGATTTATCAGGGCTTGATATCAGTGCTGTGCGCCGACAGCTAGGTGTTGTACTGCAAAATAGCCGATTAATGTCAGCTTCTATTTTTGAGAATATTGCTGGTAATACCCAAGTAACAATGGATGAAGCATGGGAAGCTGCTTATATGGCAGGATTTGCTGAAGATATTGAAGCAATGCCAATGGGGATGCATACTGTCATTAGTGAAGGAGGTAGTAACCTTTCTGGCGGACAGAGACAGCGTTTGTTAATTGCGAAAGCATTGGTGTTAAAACCCAGAATCTTACTGTTTGATGAAGCGACGAGTGCTTTGGATAACAAAACACAGGCAATTGTCAGTGAAAGTTTAGACAGACTCAATGTGACGCGAATTGTCATTGCTCACCGACTGAGTACGATCCGCAATGCCGATCGTATCTATGTACTTCACGGCGGTCGAATTGTTCAGCAAGGTAGTTTTCAGCAATTAGCCAATCAAGAGGGGTTGTTTGCTCAGCTGATGGCAAGACAAAAATTATAACCAACCCTGTCTTGTGGTACGGGCGTCCCCGCCCGTACAGACATAGAGAGCAGTAAAACATCCTCTAAGGTTTATACCAATTTAATATGAAGCTGCATATTATTTTTACCCCGACTAACCTCCCCTTATAAAGGGGAGGAAAATAAATTTCCTGTTTCCCCCCTTGATAAGGGGGAGCCACTGCGCCATCGCGGGTTAAGCGACTTGTAGCAAGTGGTGAGTCCACCCTTGTAGAAAGGTTTCCTTTCGTAGAGGAGTGGCGAACCCGTAAGGGCGTGGATTAAGGGGGGTAAGGAGAGATGCCACAGATGGTAGAGTTTTTTCGGGAGCATCTTCATCTGAAAACGGTATTACTCTTCAAATGATAAGATTTTAGCTTTAGAGGGTTATGGAAATAGAGTAGAAGCAAAAATCTCAAATCTTAATGTTTTAGAAAATGGCTTTAATCAGGTACACCTACTGGTTTTTAGACAGACAGTGATAGTAAATGTTAATAATGTTTACACTCAAAAATTTGATATTTGGGATTGGATGACACCAGGGAACGTTTATTTAGTTAGTATGGGTTCCGGTAATAAATTAGCAAAATATGAAAGTTTTAAAGTTTGGTCAATTTCAAACTGATAGGATAAGGTTCTCTGTATCGCACTTTTGAGGGAGAATAAAGGTTGACTTAAATTCGATCTGGTATGGAACCTCTTATCTCACGCATGCAGGCGGTACAGTCGCCTATCATTCCTGTAGTTGGCGAACTCATTCGGAACAATCCTGGAACTATCTCTCTGGGACAGGGTGTTGTTTCCTATAGCCCACCTCCTGAAGCCATAGAGCTTTTGCCTAAATTTTTATCTGACTCAAATAATCATTTATATCAGCCTGTTGAGGGAATTCCGCTATTACTCACTGCTTTAAAGGCAAAACTAGAAGCTATTAATAGTATTGAAATTATCAATGGAGAAAACAATATTGTTGTAACATCTGGTGGCAATATGGCATTTATGAATGCTGTTCTTGCTATTACTTCGGTGGGTGATGAAATTATTATTAATACGCCATATTACTTTAATCATGAAATGGCAATTGTGATGGCGGGTTGTCGTCCAGTTCTTGTCAAAACTGATGAAAATTACCAACTACGCCCGCATGCGATCGCACGAGCTATCACTCCTAAAACACGGGCTGTGCTGACAGTTTCCCCAAATAATCCCACTGGGGTAGTGTATTCAGAAGACGCATTGCGCCAAGTCAATCAAATTTGTCGCGAGCGCGGAATATACCACATTAGCGATGAAGCTTACGAATACTTCACGTACAACGGAGTCAAGCACGTTTCTCCAGCTGCATTCGTTGGAAGTCGCGACTACACAATTTCTCTCTACAGTTTTTCTAAAGCTTATGGCTTTGCTAGTTGGCGCATTGGTTATATGGTTATTCCCGAACACCTGTTGGTTGCAGTGAAAAAAGTTCAGGATACGATTCTCATTTGTCCGCCAGTCGTTTCCCAGTATGCAGCTTTTGGAGCACTACAAGCAAAAGAAGATTTTTTGAAGAATCATATTGAAGCGATCGCAAAAGTTAGAGAAGTGGTATTCAGTTCCCTAAATCGCTTGCAAGATATATGTACAATTATTCCTGCTGATGGAGCTTTTTACTTTTTCGTCAAAGTGCATACCGATATCAACGATTTTGAGTTAACCAAACGCCTCATCCAAGAACATCAAGTAGCAGTGATTCCAGGTCATACATTTGGTATGGATGATGGATGTTACCTCCGCGTTGCTTGCGGTGCATTGCAACAAGACACAGCTTCTGAAGGTATTGAGCGATTAGTCAAAGGTTTACAAAGTATAATTACGACATGATTTATGAATAAGGTAGGTTGGGTTGAGGAACGAAACCCAACATTCACCCAACATTCACCCACAAAACCCAATATTCACCCACAAAACCCAACATTTCATCAAATTATTTAAGAAATAGTAAAAACCAAATGCAAATTATCAATAAATTCATTGAAATAGAAACAGAAACAGGAATTAACATTCACAACATTACATCACAACTAGAAGCAATTCTTGCATCAACTTCTATCCAAAACGGTCAGCTTTTAGTATTTTCTCGTCATACAACCACAGCATTAGCGATTAACGAATATGAAGAGAGATTATTAACAGACATTAAAGTTTATTTGCAGAAACTAGCACCAGAATCAGACCGCTACTTACACAATGACCTGCATTTAAGAAAAAACATACCTCCCGATGAACCAATGAATGCCCATTCACACTTAATGGCAATGACTTTAAGTACGAGTGAAATAGTTCCTATTGTAGATGGCAAATTAGCTTTAGGAACTTATCAATCTATCTTACTGTTTGAGTTAGATGGTCCTCGTAAAAGAACAGTTTTTTGCCAAATTTCTGGAGAGAAAGTGTAGGCGAATGGCATGAGACTGTTGACGAATTAATAAAGGGTTATACCCCCTAACCTCTTGTTCCCTGGCTCAGCTAGGGAATACATGACGATGAGGCTCTGCCTCGACCTCCCGCACGTGGAGACAGAGCCTCGAATTCTGCATTCCTAGCCAGAGGCTAGGAACGAGTTTATGAGGGCTCTAATCCTTCACGAATTGACCAACGGTCTCATTCCATTCGCCCGTTCTATAAATTACCTATCAATTCTATTAATCTGTATATTAATCTAACCTAAACTTCTCAAATACAAGATTTACAAATAACATATTTTCATCCACAGCTGACAAAGTTTTGTTGTTAGCACTGTCAGAATTGAGACAGCGACAAACTAGTTGAGCAACATCTGCACGATGGATAATACCTGCAATATTTGGGTTTTCAGTTAAAATTCCATTTCCTGTTGCAGGTTCTGACTTTAGACTACCAGGACGAATAATCGAATATGTCAACCCACTTTCGATAAGATACTTTTCAGCTTTTTCTTTCTCCATCAAAATAGGTCTTAATGTTTCAAGAGCTTGGGGAGATAAAGCAACAATACTGTTACCACTACCAATGGACGAAACAAGAATGAATTTGTTAACTCTTGCTTTAACCGCCACATCAATGAGATTTTTATTGCCTATATAGTCGGCTCTTTCTTCATCCCGAGGTAAACTACCAATTGTACTGATGACAGCATGAATTGGTTCTTCAGTCAACATGGCATTTTCTATATCTTTTACATTTAAAGCATTTCCTAGAGCTACCTCAATACCGATGGCTTCTAGTTCAGGACGAGCCTCTTCTGTTCGCAAAAGTGACTTTACTTTTAGCTGTTGTTCAGTCAAACACTTAGCAATTTCTCGACCGACTCCACGACTTGCGCCAGCTAGAAAAATGTAAGGTGTGGTTGTCATAAATCTGAGTTCAAATAACTATTGTAGAACAGATCGCAGTTTTCCACTATATCTTCTTTTTGTTGTTGTCATGCATAAAATTTTGTAATTGCTGCTTGTCAAGAACTTTAATGATGGATCTATTACTAAAAGCAGAGCTATATAATTCCAGCGAAGGAGTAAAAGTCAATACAAGTCAAGATAACTTAATAAGAAACCCAAAACTTGACTTTACTAATGGATTGTAAGGTCGCGATCGACACTTTTAAAGCAGCCTAAGGAAATATTTTATGAGTAACGACGAAAAGCAAGTATTACCAGAAGATCCAGCACAAGCAGAAATTGGTAGAGGTGCTCCCGGTAACGACCACTATGGGGTACAACTAGCACAGACTGTAGGAGTCAACGCACCAGATGAAAGAATTCCCGCCAATACCCCAACAGAATTGAACAAAGAACAACTTGAGGCTTTTGAAGAGCAGGAAGAAGGTACATTACATACCACAGATGGATATGTAGTTGATGAAGCAGGTCAGCTAAATAATTTTGCAATTGAGCCACCAATGTATGTTGAGGGCGAGGAACCTAGAAATTAACGCTTCTTTGTTGCAAAATCAATTTTTATCTAAGATAAAAGTATCGAAGAAACCCGGTTTTTCTAAAAATCGGGTTTCTTGATAAATGAGAATCGTAGGTTGGGGAACTACTCGCGTGCAAAGAGCAGTGCGTTGCAGGGGTTTCCTCCGCTAAGTGAGAAAATAAAGTCAAAAGGTTCAGGTGATTCCAGCTTTAAATTTAAAGGCTAATCAAAATCGGTTGCCCAGTTTGGGTGATGCAGATGTTCAAATAATCGACCAATCTGAGTTGGAACGACGCGAGTTAGCGACAGTTCTGGAATTTGATGTTCTTCAAAAAATGCGACTGCCTCTGTTTCATGATTCTCTGTCGGAGCACCACTAATAATTTCACATTGAAAGAACAACTTGTACACGTGATGCCGCAGTGGTGGATGTCCGTGACGTGGATGATTTCTGTCGTAAACTGCGAGTAATTTCACAACTCTTGTTTGATAACCAGACTCTTCATATACCTCTCGCACGATCGCTGAACTGGGTGACTCTCCCACATCTGCCCATCCCCCTGGCAATGTCCAGCAATTATCCTCTCGCTCTTTGACCAGAAGGATCTGATTGTGCTGAAAAACAGCCGCTCGAACATCGACCTTGGGAGTTGCATACCCAACTTCATGCCTAAATAAATCAACAATCTGGTTTGGTTCAAGGGTGCTCTGTGTCGCTAAGATTTCAGCCGCAATCTGACGAATTTGGTGGTAGCGTTCAATGTCATACGGATTTTCACTGTAAGTCAAACCATTTTGGGCGATCGCCTGAAGTTGTTGGCTCCATTCGAGCTGTTTTAGACTCATACTGTTCTCCAAAGAATTCGTACATCAATCCATCGCATTCTGTGCCCGTCGAGCCGCTTCTAGTCCAGTGTCACTATCCTCATAGACAATGCATTCATGTGGGTAAATACCCATTTTTTCTGCCGCTAATAAGAACAGATCGGGTGAAGGTTTTCCAGATGCCACATCGTCTAGTGTAACGATGGTGTGAAAGAGCGATCGGGTGCGTGCTGCCATTAATATACTCAGCAATAATACTTAGCTCTATAGTAGGAGGCACTATGGGACATACTTATGCCAAAGTAATAGATAAAAAGAGACAAATAAACTTATGGCTAAACGAGCAGAAAAAAATTTAGAACAATACCAGGATGCACGAGTTGCAGCAACTACAAGAATATGGGGCATTTCTGTAGCAATGCTTGCGCTCTGTATTCCACTGACAGCTATTACAAGAAGCTCTATTCTACCTTTAGCTACTATTACAGGCGCTGCTGTAGGTACAGTAGCTGTTTGGCGTTCTGATGATAGAAAATATAAAAAGAATAATTATTTACCTCAAGACAAAATGGAACTGTTAGAACAAAGAATTGCTGATTTGGAAACGATAGTTAGCAGCGATGAGATCGATTTGCAAAGAAAAATTAAACAAATTGATTCTAGGGATGGAAGAGATAGGCATTCCTGAGATCTAATGACAAGCGATCGCTATATCTTAAGGAAGTTTTTATTTTCCATATTTTAATTGTATATCCGATAAGTTAAGTGTTAAAATTAACTTTAGTCGCTATATTGAACAAAATAAAAATTAATTAAATAACGCAAAAAAATATTAAACTTAATTTCTATGTAGGCAAAGATGGAATATTACATTTAGATATTCCTGTGTATGTACGAGAAACTGAGTTAGAAGTAACAGTAAATTGAAACCGATCTGTTCAAAAATTGATTTGTTAACAGAGGAAGAAATTAAAAATCTAGAATGGCATGATTTTCTCGACCTGACTTATGGTTGTTTGGCAGATGACCCTATTATAAGGTATCCTCAAGGTGAATATGAGGTAAGAGAAGACATAGAATGATTTATCTGCTAGACATTAATGTTTGTATTATTTATATTAAAATTAGAAGATTGGGAAGTTGAGGCATAGTTGAGTATAAGTTTGATTAAAGTTAGTAAATTTTTTCAAAATTTTTCACTTATATCCTGATTATAATATGGAGATTTAATGATAGGGTATTTAACAAAATTTTATGCTCTTCCAAAAAAACATATATCTACTGGTGGATGGCATTTACTTGTTTCGCCTCATAAAAAATCAAAAAATATTAAGCGATATTACAATTGTTTCAAAAATATTTAGAAATCGTCTAAAACCCAAACATAGCTTTAAGGTAGAACCTATAGGAGACCATAGAGGCAAATTATGACAAATAACATTCAAAAGTATAGGTTTGTCTGTACTCTTACCTTTGGAGACATATACGGTCAAATCATTGTTTGGCTGATCACTATTGCTTTAAGCTTGGCTTCTGCCTTAGCATTAATGGGTGCTAGAAGACCAGTTTATGCATTAGCCGCCGTTGGACTTGTGGTTCTGTTATCGCTACCTTTCTTGCTTTTTGCCTTCGTCACTACATTACTCAATCATATTGAGTTAGCTCCTGTAGACTCAGAAACTAAAATGCAACCAATTCCTGGTAACATTTCTCAGCAACAACCAGTACAAGCAACAAGTTAATGTACTAATAGCTAATGGCTAACTGCTGATGGCAGTATCTGATATTAACGCAACATCCCTGCAGAGCGCAGGGAATTTTTTTCAAAATAGTCTAAAAAGATGAAGTATAAAGTATAGAGGATGAAAGACACAAAATATCAGTATAAAGATCGTTAGTTATATTTTTCCAGTTTATACTTTATCTTTCATCTTTAATATCCTTTATATTTTCAATCGTTATGTTTGAACATGATGTAGTTATTGTAGGGGGCGGATTGGCTGGGTGTCGTGCAGCAGTGGAAATTGCTCGCACTGACCCCAGCCTGAATGTGGCGGTGGTAGCAAAAACTCACCCTATTCGCTCGCACTCAGTTGCTGCACAAGGTGGGATTGCAGCTACTTTGAAAAATGTGGATTCTAATGACACTTGGGAAGCTCACGCTTTTGATACGGTAAAGGGTTCGGACTATTTAGCAGACCAAGATGCAGTAGAAATTTTGACTCGCGAAGCACCGGATGTGGTTATTGATTTAGAACACATGGGAGTTTTGTTCTCTCGCTTAAATGATGGTCGCATTGCTCAACGCGCTTTTGGCGGACATTCTCACAATCGGACTTGCTACGCTGCTGATAAAACGGGTCATGCTATCTTGCACGAGTTGGTAAATAACTTAAGACGGCATGGTGTTAAAGTTTATCAAGAATGGTACGTAATGCGCTTGATTTTAGAAGAGGGTCAGGCAAAAGGTCTTGTCATGTACCGCATTGAAGATGGGAAGATCGAGGTGGTGCGGGCTAAAGCAGTTATGTTTGCCACTGGTGGTTATGGTCGAGTGTATAACACTACTTCCAATGACTATGCATCAACTGGTGATGGCTTGGCAATGACTGCGGCGGCTGGTTTGCCTTTGGAGGATATGGAATTCGTTCAATTCCATCCGACTGGGTTGTATCCAGTGGGTGTGCTGATTTCCGAAGCAGTCCGTGGAGAAGGGGCTTACCTCATCAACAGTGAGGGAGAACGTTTTATGGCAAGATATGCTCCAAGCCGCATGGAACTCGCTCCTCGCGATATTACCTCACGAGCGATCGCATATGAAATTCGTGCTGGACGCGGTATTCATCCTGATGGTAGTGCTGGCGGGCCTTTTGTTTATCTAGATCTGCGCCATATGGGGAAAGAAAAGATTATGAGTCGCGTCCCCTTTTGCTGGGAAGAAGCACATCGCCTAGTCGGTGTTGACGCCGTGACTCAACCCATGCCAGTCAGACCAACCATTCATTATTGCATGGGCGGTATCCCAGTGAATACTGACGGACAAGTTCGTAGTAGTGGTGAGGGTTTGGTTGATGGGTTCTTTGCAGCTGGAGAAACTGCTTGTGTTTCCGTACATGGTGCAAATCGCTTGGGTAGCAATTCTTTACTGGAATGCGTCGTTTATGGACGTAGAACGGGAGCAGCGATCGCACAATTTGTCCAAAAACGCAAGCTACCCCTTATAGACGAGCAACGCTACATTACCGAAGCCAAGCAACAAATACAAACCTTATTAGACCAGCCCGGACAATACCGCATCAATCAAATCCGCCAAGCTTTTCAAGATTGCATGACTCAGTATTGCGGTGTTTTCCGAACAGAAGAATTGATGCGTGAAGGGTTGTTGAAATTACAAGAATTACAACAGCAATATTCGCAAATTTATTTAGATGACAAAGGTAACTGTTGGAACACCGAAATTGTGGAAGCAATGGAAATGAGAAGTTTGATGCTAGTAGGGCGGATTATTCTCGAATCAGCTGCCAATCGTCGGGAAAGCCGGGGCGCTCATTTCCGCGAAGATTATCCAGAAAGAGACGATCCTAACTTCCTCAAGCACACAATGGCTTATTATTCTCCTGCTGGAATCGATATTCAGTATCGACCAGTTGCTATTACTATGTTCCAGCCACAGGAGAGGAAGTATTGAATTGGGGACTGGGGACTGGGGACTGGGGACTGGGGACTGGGGACTGAGTAAATCCCCATTGTCCCTCAACAAGGAGGGGGCCCCAAGTTCCCCAATCCCTTTACTATATCCAAAGACAAATGTATAATTACTCAAACGAAGGGGAGTAGCTACTGGCAAAAAGTTTTGTCAGTGCATCTGAATCAACATACTGGCGATGAGCCTGGTTCGGGTGACAAGAAGCTTAAAAAAGTCAAAAGTCAAAAAGATCGGGTTGATTACTCCCGAACCGTCAGAAGATTACCCAAACACGTAGGGTGGGCACTGCCCACCCTACAAAGATCGGTAATTTTAGAGCGGAAAGGGAGTAATTCTTGACGTTTGACTCAAGGCTGCTAATTGGAAGTGAGACCTTCACTAAGTTCGCGCAACGAGAGTGTGAGCTTGGTGAAGTCTTGTCAACTTTCATCAAGCTCACACGGTAGATGATTCTATAAGGAGCTTGAGAGAGTGCTGACAGCTTTTACTGCGGGTTTGTTATTAATTACGGTTTCTGAGTTAGGCGATAAAACATTTTTCATCGCTGTAATTTTGTCGATGAAACACTCGCGACGTTTAGTTTTTGCAGGTGCGATCGCAGCGTTAGCGGCAATGACTATACTTTCAGTAGCAGTGGGACAAGCCGTTTCTTTACTGCCAAAAAGTTTGATTCATCATGCTGAAATAACTCTGTTGTTTGGTTTTGGTGTCAAGTTACTTTACGATGGATACCGCATGCCAGCCATTACTTGCAATACGGAAGTTGTTGAAGAAGCAAAAGCCGCAGTAGAAGTTGCTGATACACAATCGGCGAAAAAGAGCAAGTATTTGGGAGTTATACTACAAACTTTTGTACTGACGTTTATGGCTGAATGGGGCGATCGCACTCAAATTGCCACCATAGCATTAGCAGCCGGGAATCATCCAATAGGGGTGACAACAGGTGCCATTCTGGGACACGCTATTTGTGCAGCTATTGCCGTCATTGGTGGCAAAATGATTGCTGGGCAAATTTCTGAACGCACTGTCACCCTAGTTGGTGGATTCTTATTTCTTTTATTTGGTATCTTAGCTGCTCTTCAGGGAGAGTAAAGCGAGTGGTAACATAACAAGGGGATAAGGAAGACGAGGTAGAATTACTTTTCCTTGTCCCCAATCCCTTGTCCCCAATCTCCTATCCCTCCGGGGTAGGAGATACTGTAGGAGAAGGAGTAGAAGAAGGTGATGCTGTTGCTTGCTTGTTAATTTCATCTTTATACTGTGCTGGTGCTAAAGCCGATGCCCTAGTAAATAAGATTTTTGCTTCTTCTGTTTTCCCCTGTTTCTTCAAAAGCATTGCTTTTGCTAAGACAGGACGAAAATCTTGCTTGTCGTTCTTGATAGCGCGATCGTAAACATTAAGAGCTTGAGCATATTTCTTCTGAGAGTCATAAACATTGCCCAAAAGCACTTGTACGGCAACTGTATCCACACTTCCTGGTTGAATTTTATTTGCTTGAGCAGCAGTATTGAGCGTCTCCTGTAGCAAACCGATAGCAGCTTCAGGTCGTTTTTGGTCTAAAAGAAGAAGTACCATACCTTGCAAAGCATCCAAATCGCCCGGTTTACTTTCCAAAACCGAGCGATAAGTTTGAGCTGCGCCTTCTCTGTCGCCAATTTGTTGTTTTGCTTGAGCTAGCAGCACAGCATATCGAGTTTGCTCTGGCTTAGACTTAGCTAACCTTTCGAGCGGTTCAATCACCTCTTTAATATCACTCCCCCCCAAACGTATCAGTTGTAAACGAGTTTCAATTAAGCCTCGCAGCGCTGTTTCATTGTCTGGTTCTCGTTGCAAAACTTGTTCGTAACCTCTTGCAGCGTCTTCGAGTTTAGATTTTTCGTCAGAGGATGCCGAAGTGCTTCTATTGCTACCAGATTCTTGCCTTGTAGGCTGGGTGTCGTTAAACGCTGCAATCAAAGGAATCATTGACACTCCAATAAAAGCAAGAACTGCGAGTAGCAAAACTGCATTAACCATCCAGCGATTGCGAGATTGAGACACAAAACCGTCCTTACACTCTAACAACAGAAGAAAGTATGAAGACAAAAGCATAAAGGATGAAAGTCGAATTACAATGTAACTCACCTCATACTTCCTACTTCAAACTTTAGTTGACATTATCGGTCACATAAATCGATTTAGTTAAAAATTTTAAAAACTTTGCGGAATCCCTTGAGTTACCTGTGAAATTTATAACAAATAGCAATATACGCACTTTATACAAGTGTTGACTTTAGGAGGAACCTTCTGAGTTTGAGCTATGATATCTTTCCGAAACTAGTTATAAAGGCGCTAAATTACACTTAGGCATAATATGTATGCGAAGTTTTGCGTCTTAAATGTTATTGAGAGCGTTCAGGCGTAGTTGTCTTGAAAGGAAATATACTTCCAAGCGCCGCACATACGCTCTTTCCAGCTGTCTTAGTAAAATCCCACAATGGGATCTGTCTCCGCCGCAAGGAGTTTTTATGACTTCCGACTTAATGCCGTCGCCCGAATCGTCCAACTTAACAGCTTCCATCGAAGCTCAAACAGATCGAGATGCAGATGCAAATGCAATTGCGAATGCAAATGCAATGGCAGATGCAACAGAAAACGCAGTGCTTTCCGTTCCCGAACCAGAAAACTTACCCGAACCTTCCAGTGAGACTAGCAGTAATGAGAACCTCATTAGCAGGCAACAACCAATTCCACCTCCTAGCGAACCAATGCAGTATCGAGCCATTGGCTTAGTTCGAGGTCGTTACGTTGCTAGTGACGAACAATTTACCCAAGGCAAAATGGTAACCTCGGATGGTACAGAACTGGATGCTGTCCTTCTTGGTCGAATTATGAGTCTGGTAAAGAATCATTTAGACTTGGAAGCAGAACATTTATGGGTTGTTTATCCTCGCACTCGCCAAGAAAATGATAATTTGCACCTACAGATTGTAGGAGTTTGGGAGCCAGAAAACTTGGCGCAAGGTCGTCAAATCCTTGATGAACAAGATACGGCTTCTGAAGATTTGCCAATATCGAAAGAAAACTTACCAAATTCCGTGTTGTCATCTTCAGACATTACAGACGGTGGTTTTTCTGTTCGTGGAGAAGTTGTTTACCAATCCAATGAAGCGGGAAATTTAGTCATTAAAATTAAGCAAGCGCCACGCAAACAGAATGACAAACCCAAGTATTTTAAGTTAAAACTCACAGCGAAACTTGAAACTAAAGCAGTAGGTAAGTTCTGGGATTTTCAAGTTACGCGAAAAGCTGATTTATTATTAATCGAAAGTGGCGAAGTGATTGCCGATTTACCCAAAAAGCGCAAACCACAAAGACTGGGTGATTTCAAAGGGGGAGGGCGTCGTCCCGGCGGTCCAGGCAACAAAAAACCATACGTCCCCAGACAGCGCAATGGAGAACTTCAACGTCCAATTCGGAAAGTCGGCGACGCCTCTACATCTACATCATCGCGTCCAAGTCCCGTCTCTACTAAACCCACTCCTAAGCCAGTGAAACGCCCAAAACCAACTCAGGAATAGGGGATGAATTATGAATTATGAATTATGAATTATGAAATCAAAAAAATTCATCATTCAGCATTCATAATTCATAATTTCTAAAACTCCGTCCATCGGTCTTGGGGGAGAAAAGACCTCTCCATTGGGATTTGAGCAACGGGTTCTGTGAGAGTAAAGTCGCCTAATTCAATCCATTTTTTTAACTCTAGAGCAACTTGCCGGGAGAAAAATAAACTTGCAAGGGGTGCTACACGAACAGTTTTACCTTCAATGGTTATGCGTCCGGATTTCAGTTGGGCATAACTGACTAAACCAAAGGTAGGACGAACTCGTCGAGGAATAGAAAAATCTACTACCGGGGCTACTAGATCTTTGTCTTGAATGGCACATTTGGCGACGACTTCTTCATTTAACACGGGAAGTGGTATCCCTACTCCTAACATTAAAGATGGACCGTAGCTTTTGAAGTAACAACCTCTCACCCAATGGCTATCCATTTGCTTAGCGTCACCAATTAATGCTAAAGTTGCAGCCGGACCGATGGGTGTTCGATTTGGTAATCGCTTTTGTAAGGGGAAATGCTGGGTTCCTTCCCAAGCAACGTAGCCAATTCCACCTCCTAGAAAAATTCTCGTACCAATTCCAATGAGTTGTAAGTCTGGATCGTTGAGTAAAGGAGCAACAGCACCAGGGTTAGAGTAAACTGCATTGCTTAAACGGGGTTGTAGCGGACCAAGGTAAGTGTACAACGGGCGATCGCCTCCATTCACACCTACTATAAAATTTTGATAGAGATTACGAGGATTAAATAAATAAAATTGATTTATGGTTTCGCGAGTAATCGTTGTTTCAAAGGTGGCTCTTGGATAACAATCTGTAACTTGTCCTTGCGCTCTAACGTGTATAGGTTTGCCAGCTATCAAGTCTTCGATGACATGACCGCCGCCACGTTCCCGGACTTCTTCGCCGTCCATCACCTCCACTGCACAACTCGCACCTAAGTATAAATCTACTGCGCCAAAACCAGAATAGACGGGTACATTATCTAACCAGCAACGACGAATTTTTATGGGTGGGTCAGTGTGTCCGAGATTAATAATCGCACCACTAGATTCCATCGGCTCAAAAGTACCAGTTGTGATGACATCGACTTCTTTAGTAACTTTTGTTACACCAATCTCTTGAACTCTGACTTTTAATTCCTCGACGGTTAGCACTACCGCCTGCTTGCGGTTGATTTTGTCATTGATTTCCGCAATTGTTGGCATATAAAAAAGATGTAATTCCGATGCTTTTCAATATATCAGTGACCAGTGACCAGTGACCAGTAACCAGTGACCAGTTAATTGGTAATCAATTTCTTGTTACTTTATCATAAAAAAATGATTAATTTTACTTGAGGTTTGTTTAAAGTAGATTGATAAATCAATATTTATACTGATATGTTTGATAGCACAATGAAAAGTTATAAAAATTATATCCCCGACTTCTTTAAGAAGTCGGGGATATGAAGAAAGTTTGAACAAAAATAATAACTAAAGCTATTGTTTTTTTGCATTATTTAATCAATTTAAAAATTCTGAGATTAATTTCCAAGAAAACTAAAATTTATGGGGTTCAATTCTAGCTTGTCAGCAACACTCATTGGAATATCGATGGTTATTGTGCAGACGCAAGTTGCTGCAGCACCCTCTCCAATAGAAATTGATGAAATAGCACAAGCCATTACTGTACTGATTGATGCTGGAGATTCAGGTTCTGGTTCGGGAGTCATTATTAAAAAACAAGGTGATGTTTACTCTGTTGTTACTACCGCTCACGTAATCGAACGTCAAAAACTGAAATATGAGATTGTAACTCCCGATAATAAAAGGTACGTGCTTGATTACAAAACGGTTAAAAAATTGCCTGAAGTAGATTTAGCAATTTTACAGTTTACTAGTACAACGAATTATAGAGTTGCTAAGTTTGGTAATTCGGATAGTATCCAACGAAATGCCAAAGTTTACGTTGCAGGATTTCCTGGGCGTACACCTACAATTCAACGTCCAATTTATAACTTCATGGCTGGAAAAGTCATTACAAATGCTTTGCGATCGCAACCCGTATCTGATAGCGGTTATAATTTGGTTTATGATAATTCAACTCTACCTGGAATGAGTGGCGGTCCGGTATTGAATGACCGAGGTGAGGTCATTGGAATTCACGGTAGAGGAGAAATTTTTAACTATGAGACTCCAAAGATAAATCCTCAAGTCGCGTTTGTGTATACGGGTAGGAGTTTGGGAATTCCAATTAAAACGTTTTTGCAATTAACGGGTAGAGGTGAAACAAATGCAATCTTACCTTTACCTGAAATTCCCATTGCAGTTTTTCCCTAGAAATTACCAAGAAATAAATTACCCTTTAATAAAATATTGAAGGCAGAAATGCGCCTACTGGCTCGTTGTACAGTCCCATACTCATCAATGTCATTGGTCGAACTACCTGCAATCCTTTCTCTAAGCACCAGCGGAATAACTCAGTATTACGGATTGGCAACAGAAATCCAGCTCCGGAAATTGCTGTTGCGGCGCTCAGTAGAGCCTTGAGATCTCGATCGCTGTATGCAACTGCGTGTCCATCAAAGCTAAGTCCGGTTGTGTATCCTGTAATGTTATTGTTATATTCAACTACTGTAAGCGTTTGTTGCTCAATTGCATTAAGTAATTCGACGTGGCGAACATGACCGTGAACTTGAAAACAGAGTTTGTTGCAGATATCAATATCTGCTAAGGTGCCTGTACGAACGATATACCCTGCTTCAACCTCAAGTTGAAGCGTCGTACCTTTTAGGACTGTAAGCGGTTCTCGCACGTGAAATCCAAGCTTGGCATATAAGGATAATGAAGTACTATTATAGGCAGCTTGCACTAACCTGACACCTGCAAACTTTTGCTCCCATGCGTAATCTAAAACGTATTGCATGAGATGTTTACCTATTGAACGTCCTTGTGTCATGGGGCTAACTGAGAGTGGTCCGACTCCCGCAATCGCTCCATTACACTGAAGGAAATTGCTACCTACAATGTGTCCGTCTAGTTCCGCTACAACTGAGTAAACATTTTGACGCTTAAACATAGAGGAAAACGACTCAATTGTAGCTTCGACTGAACCCAACTCTGTGGGTAAACTATGTTGGTCATTAAGTATCTTAAGAGCTTGGTAAAAAATTGAAGCGCAGTCATGAGCGTCTTCGATTCTTCCCTCTCGTAAAGTGAAGTTTGTACTTTTCATAATTGGTAAATAGCCATTTTAAGATAGTAAGTAGTTTATAACAAAGATTATACGCACCATCACAATCCCCCTCTCTAAATCAAGGTTCTGGAGTAGACGTAATTACTGGAAAAGTAGAAGATGCAGAAAGAGAAAACTTGCGCGATAGCTTCGCTTGCGCTGTCATGCGAGCGCAATGAACAGTCTCAGACTTTAGGATACAGCCACCTTTGAAATAGTTTTGTTAAACGAGGCATTACCAGATAGGTAAGCAGTGCTACAACCAGTCCAGTGGTAATGAGTTGATTGAGCAATACAGGCAGACCGGACAAAAGCGGAGCCAACAATCGACTGACGATCCCCAAGGTCACAAATACTCCCAGCCAGGTAATCAGTGCCATTTTGTAGCGAGGAGGTGGAGTCTTGAGTGGCTTTTCGGATAGAGTGAACCAAGTTTCCAATCCAGTCAGGGTTTGCACGTCCTCTGGTTTCTCAATTAATGGCTGCAATCGCTCAATCCAGTCACGTCGCACGTCCGACTCCATCCATTTTTTCAAGTTGGTGTAGCGATCGAACCGTAGAATCGCAACGTATTCTGGATGAGTGTGCTCGCGCGGTCGAATAATACTCACACCCATGTGTCCATCAAACTGCTTGGCAGCAGGAATAATACCGTGCAGCCATTCCTCATATCCCTGCTCGCGTCCCGGACGAATCAGGTGCGAGATAATGACAGTTACTTGATGCTCCTCATCTGTACCGATTGCCACAGGCTCGTCTAACATCACATTTGTCTCCATCGGGTGACTGTGCTGCAAGCAGTTTATCAACGAGCAAGCCTTGAGGACAAGAGAGTGTGACGCAGCTAATCTACTAAGAAACCTTTCTACGTTGGAAGGGATCGGTGTTCACCTCCGACAACATTTGCACCTCGATTTCAAAAATACGTAACTGCAATTCACTATCTCCATCAACTTCGGTCATATCAATAAGTTCTAGAAAACGTTCGGCTGTCATATCTGGGTTTCGGGCACAATCTATGAGAGTACCAACATTGAAAGTGCGGTCTCGCCAATTTCTTGGGTAAGCAATGCAAAAGTAATTTTCCCATTGTTGCGGATGGTCAAGCATATGTTGGGCGATTTCCAACTTGGATTGAGCTTCCACCACTCGGAAATTGTTCTCGTACATTCCTTCATCAATTAATGAAGTTACCAAAAATAGAGGCATAACCCTTAACACAACTCTACATCTCTATATTTTCTAGTTTGACATCCTTTTCTCCTAATTTTAGAAGAGTTTTTTTTATAAAACTAAATATGGAGCGAGTACAGTGAAGTATCGCATTCTCAAAAGATAAATTAACTAGTGCAAACAATTACAAAAAAGTTGATAATTGGTCGGAATGCGATTGCCATAGCACTTTGGTTATTAAGGAAATGTTGCATTGCCCAAGCGCTGTTTAAGATCGCGAATGGTAGCACTGGTGTTGCGCTCGTATGCAATTTGAACGCATCGGGAGATCGCAAACGAATTCTCTCTGCCTTTTGAAAATAGCCTGTAGAGAAAAATTCCCGCGCTCGCTTCAATACTCTTCTCAGCGATCTCGAATCATTTATCGCAATCGTCGAACAACGACATTCTAGTGAAATAATATCACCAGTTTGAAATGGTAATTTTTCAGAATATGCTAATCTTGATGGAACTAGCAATTGCAGAACTATTACCAATGTAGTCATTAATACACTTAGAAGTACTGTTTGGAGAAGCCGCCATCGTTGAATCGGTACTCGATTGGGAAAATTCTTCATTTCTTGCCAACTCAGCAACTCAAAAGTAGGATTTTGGTAAATCACTGGTAACCAACTAGCACAAGGAAAGTCATTCTCCAACCCCTGAAGTCTTTCCCGCGCTTCTCGTACAGCTAGATAAAATGGCTTATTCCTTGTAAAAGCGACGAAAAAGTTTTTCAAAAACTCCTGTGCGACTAAATTTGGCACCCCTTCCCGCATCACAATCATTCGGGGAATGTTCAAATCAGCCAAATTTTGCGCTAAACCAATGCCATCACAGGAGTTAAAAATTGCCAGTTTTAAACCGCGTGCAATTGCTGTCTGAAGTGCATTCCTTAATTGGGAAATTGTTAAACTCTCGTTTTGATTAATGCAAATTTTCCCTATCTCCCCATCTGCAATACTAGCGCTATGTCCGGCAAAAAACAGAATATCCCAATCCCGATCCCACAGTTGCTCGTCAAGTTCTTTTCGGCTAGGTTCGATAAGTAACGTAGTTTGAGCATCTGTTAAACCTTGCAACAAAGAATAGTCCTTCTTAACATCAATACCGAAACTGTCCCCGATAATTGCTAAAATATTGACTTGAACTGTGGAAGATGTTTGTACTACCTGAGGAGATGCATACTCATGATTGCTCAAAGCTAATTCAGCTTTAGGGTAATCCTCAAAAAAGTTCCACAGATGCCAAGGCAACCGATATAGTAAAGCGAGATCCGTTTCAATAATAACTCTAATTTCATCATCTCGACTAAGTAGAGTCCGTAACTGTCGCTCAATATGTTGGAAGGATTCAGATTTCAACCAAGCATTGATGTGTGTTTTTAGCTGTTGACACACCTTGTCGAAGTCAGTTACAGAAATATGAGTTATGTCATGTGAATGCACTCTTATACGTTGATTGCTGTTCAAACGTTGATGGACAGCTTCGTAGAGTAACTTCCATCTTATGTAGAGTTCGGAAAGTTCTGGTACTGCAGGTAGACTTCCTGTTATTTTAAAAAATTTGCGCTCGTGCCAAAGTTGAACTGTGACAACAGGAAATCCTTGATTTAAGTCTCCTCGCACCAGGTTAAAGACAACTAGCTTACTCATTTGTTGTTTGGTAATTGTGAGTTGTTAGTAGAACTGATGGTAGAGTACCTTCTGTAAGTAAAATCCCTTACTGGATAAGTTTGAGCGGGTTTTATAGCGTTTCCTAGTTTGCTGCGTTACAAATTTATCTGTGCCTTGTTGGGTTGGGATTTGTTTGTTTAACTGCTGTGCCGTTATGATGGATATTACTAATACTTGGTATGTTGGAATCGCAAGCAGCGAGAAGACTTGCTCCGAATAAAGAACAAGTAACAAGAGCAAGGAGCTTTTTATTAGTTTTGGTGTTGTGTAACATTAGGGTTTGCCGTTCACTCGACGATTCCATTAAACACCCTTGGAATAGGAGATAGCCTATGACATATTTGAGTATTATTTTATTTGCCTACGACTTTGGTACGAGTTATTTTGAGAAATATTGCTAGATGGCAATTAAAAAGCTAAAACAATTTTACAGTTCTATGTAATAACTCAAATTGAGCGCTTGTTATGCTAAAAAAGTTAAAATTAAAACAAAAATTTACAATTCTGTTACTTTTGATTCTCATAGTAGGTGTAAGCTTCAGTGGAATTACACTTGCTACAGTATTAAATCAAAATACGAAAGATGAAATGACCGCCAAAGCTTTATCTCTCATCGATACAATGTCTTCCGTGCGCGAGTATACACTTACTCAAATCACTCCAGAACTTATGGATGACATAACAACTAAGTTTTTACCACAAGCTGTAGCGGAATATTCAGCAAGAGAAGTTTTTGAAATTTTGCGAAAAAGAGCGGAATATCGTGACTTTTTTTACAAAGAAGCAACACTGAATCCAACAAATCTTAGAGATAAAGCAGATAGTTTTGAAACTCGAATTGTAGAGGGTTTTAGAAAAAATAAAAATTTAAAACAGGTAACTGGATTTCGATCGCTTCCTGGTGGTGATGTTTTTTACCTTGCTCGTCCGCTAGCCGTAACAAAAGAAATTTGTCTTGCCTGTCACAGTACGCCTGATGCTGCACCAAAAACTATGATTGAACGTTATGGCACTGCAGGTGGATTTAATTGGCATTTAAATGATATTGTAGCAGCTCAAATGGTGTCATTACCTGCAAGCGGAGTTATTAAAAAAGTTAATCAATCTTTTTTAATTATAGTAGGGCTTGTGTCTGCTTTGTTTGCGGCTGTTATCTTTCTAGTTAACTTCTTCTTAAATCGAGAAGTTGTTGTACCTCTCAAGCGTATAACTCGCGTAGCTGAAGAAGTTAGTATTGGGCATATGGATGTTGATTTTGAGCCGCTGACAAATGATGAAATTGGCAATCTTGCTAAAGCTTTCAAACGAATGAAGCGGAGTTTAAATATGGCAATGAAAACCCTCAGGGTAATCAATCATGACAGAGAATTATGATTATAAAGTCGGAGGAAGTTTAGGAGAAAATACCCCCTCTTACGTTATCAGAAAAGCTGATTCTGATCTTTATCACAGCTTAAAAGCGGGAGAGTTCTGTTATATTTTTAACTGCCGACAAATGGGGAAAACCAGCTTGATAGTTCGGACAATAAAAAAACTAGTTGCAGAAGGTTTCGCTTGTACTTCTGTTGATTTTTCGGTACAAGGGAGTCGAAATATTAACTCAGAACAGTGGTATGCTGGGATAGTTTACAAGCTGGTCACTAATTTTCATCTTGGTAACCCATCAGAATTTCTCCGCAATTGGTGGCGAGAAAGAGATGATATTACTCCAGTGCAACGTTTGGAAGAATTTATTGAAACAGTTTTATTAGTATCTATTGCCAGCCCAATTATTATTTTTCTAGATGAAATAGATAGTATTCTTAGCTTAAGTTTTCCCACAGATGACTTTTTTGCGCTAATCCGAAGCTGCTATGAAAAACGAAATTTCCACTCAGAATATAAACGATTGACTTTTGCATTAGTAGGAGTAGCTACCCCTGGAGACTTAATTGGCGATCGCAGGCGAACACCGTTCAATATTGGGAAAGCAATTCAACTAGAAGGGTTTACTGAAAGTGAGATTGCGCCATTAGCCAAGGGATTTGAGGGAAGAGTAGAAAATCCTTTAGCTTTAGTGCGAGAGATTTTATCTTGGACAGGAGGACAGCCATTTTTAACGCAGAAAGTCTGCCAGCTATTGCAGGAGAAAGAAATAGGAAATGGGGAAAGATTAGAGTCAGTTATTAAAAGTCAAATTATCGAAAATTGGGAAGCACATGATGAACCAGAGCATTTAAAGACAATCCGAGATAGGATGCTGTTAACAGAGCAGATTGCGGGACGGTTTTTAGGATGGTATCAGCAAATTTTGCAGTCGGGGTACATAGGGGCTGATGATAGTCTAGAAAAGATGAGATTTCGCCTAATTGGGCTGGTGGTGAAACAGCAGAATCAGCTAAAAGTGTACAACAAAATATATAGATCGGTTTTTGATTTAAAATGGGTAGAAAAAGAATTAGATAAACTGCGTCCATATTCAGAAAACTTTCAAGCATGGGTTGAGAGTAACGATCGCGATGAGTCACGGCTGTTGCGCGGACAAGCTTTACAAGATGCTTTGCAATGGGCTGATGGGAAGAGTTTGAGTTATGAGGATTCAAGATATTTAGCAGCTTCTCAGGAGTTAGAAAAAAGAGAACTGGAAGCAGCTTTAGCGGTGAAAGAAGAAGAGAGTCGGATATTAACTAAAGCGCAAAAAAAAGCAAAACATAGGATTCGTTTGGGAAACATAATTTTTGGTATATCTTTAATAATTGCAATCACTCTAGTAAGTCTTGCCAATGAGCAACTACAAGAAGCTAGAATAGTCACAGAATTGGAAAAATCATCAGCGCAATTGTTCCGCTTACCGAAATCAAGTATGGCTTTGGAACATTTAATTGAGTCGATGCGATCGGCAAGAGAATTGAAAAAATTAGTTAAGAATATTCATCAACTTAAAGATTACCCTACTATCACTCCCTTATTCGCATTGCAAACAACGTTAGAGAAGAATATCCGAGAAAAAAATCGATTGTCAGGACGTTATGTAAAATTTAGTCCCGATAGTAAAATTGTAGCTACTACATTTGGAAGAACTGCCAAGCTGTGGAACCTTAAAGGCGAGTTAATTGCCACTCTCAATCACCAAAATAGAGTCAACCACGTACAATTTAGTTCTGATGGTAAGACTGTGGCGACTGCTTCAGATGACTTCACCGCCAAGCTATGGAACCTTAAAGGCGAGCCGATTGCCACTCTCGATCGCCAAAATAAAGTTAACCACGTAGAATTTAGCCCTGATGGTAAGATTGTGGCGACTGCTTCATATGACAATACTGCCAAGCTGTGGAACCTCAAAGGCGAGGAAATTGCCACTCTCGATTGCCAAGCTCCGGTTAACAAGGTAGAATTTAGCCCTGATGGTAAGATTGTGGCGACTGCTTCATTAAACAACACCGCCAAGCTATGGAACCTCAAAGGTGAGCCTATTGCCACTCTCAATCACCAAAAAGCGATCGCAGATGTGGAATTTAGTGCTGATGGTAAGACTGTGGCGACTGCTTCAGGTGACTTCACCGCCAAGCTGTGGAACCTTAAAGGTGAGGAAATTGCCACTCTCAATCACCAAAAAGCGGTCACTGATGTGGAATTTAGCCCTGATGGTAAGACTGTGGCGACTGCTTCAAGTGACTTCACCGCCAAGCTGTGGAACCTTAAAGGTGAGGAAATTGCCACTCTCAAACACCAAGCTCTGCTCAACAACGTAGAATTTAGCCCTGATGGTAAGACTGTGGCGACTGCTTCATGGGACAAAACCGCCAAACTGTGGAACCTCAATGGTGAGGAAATTGCCACTCTCAATCACCAAGCTCTGCTCAACAACGTGGAATTTAGCCCTGATGGTATGACTGTGGCGACTGCTTCACATGACGGGATCGCCAAGCTGTGGAACCTCAAAGGTGAGGAAATTGCCACTCTCGATCGCCAAAAAGCAGTCAACAATGTAGAATTTAGCCCTGATGGTAAAACTGTGGCGACTGCTTCATGGGACAACACCGCCAAGCTGTGGAACCTCAATGGTGAAAAAATTGCTACTCTCAATCACCAAAAAGCAGTCAACAAGGTAGAATTTAGCCCTGATGGTAAGACTGTAGCAACTGCGTCATCTGACAACACTGCCAAGTTGTGGAACCTCAAAGGCGAGCCTATTACCACTCTCAAACACCAAAAAGCGGTCAACGACGTGGAATTTAGCCCTGATGGTAAGACTGTGGCGACTGCTTCATGGGACAACACCGCCAAGCTGTGGAACTTCAAAGGTGAAGAAATTGCTACTCTCAATCACCTTTTATGGATCGACAACGTAAAATTTAGTCCTGATGGTAAGACTGTGGCGACTGCTTCAAGTGATTTCACCGCCAAGCTATGGAACCTCAAAGGTGAAGAAATTGCTACTCTCAATCACCAAGCTCCAGTCAACCACGTAGAATTTAGTGCTGATGGTAAGATTGTGGCGACTGCTTCATGGGACAACACCTCCATACTGTGGAACCTCAAAGGTGAAGAAATTGCTACTCTGACTCATCAAGGTAGGGTCAACGACGTAAAATTTAGCACTGATGGTAAGACCGTGGCGACTGTTTCAGATGATAATACTGCTAAGCTGTGGAACCTCAAAGGTGAGCTTATTGCCACTCTCGATCGCCAAGCTCCAGTCAACCACGTAGAATTTAGCGCTGATGGTAAAACTATGGCGACTGCTTCAGGTGACAACACTGTACGCTTATGGACTCCCGTTGAGGATACTTGGCAACAGCTTGCTGAATATCAGGGCGACTACGCCCGGTTTAGTTCGGATGGTAAGTTAATTGCTATTAGAGTAGATACTACTACTGTGCAGCTACGTCGAGTTGAGAGTTTAGATGATTTACTAGTGCGCGGTTGCAACTATCTCAAGGATTACCTCGCCACACGCGATGCAAGCGATAAGTTACGCTCCGAATTCTGTTCCAATCAATAAAAACACTAATAGACATCTCCAAAAATTAATTATGCATGACCTGAAAGTCTTGAGAGGGGCGCAAGGCATTGCGCCCTTACATCTTTATTGGAGATGTCTAATTTATCAACTCAGGTAAAGTTAGCCTCAAGTCGAATTAACTCGAATTTCTCATGCTTGAACTCACATTCGGTCATGTTTTGATATGGGAAGGTATGTTATATCGTTTTCATATTGAAGATACATAGAAAGAACCTCACCGCAGAAAGGCACCTCCCCTTACCAAGGGTAAAAATAATGTGCAGCTTCATAGAGAATTGGTATTAAATCATGTAATGCATTGAGTAGTTCCTATGTGGAGAAAATCAATCATGACAGAAAATTATGAGTATAAAGTTGGAGGAAGTTTAGGAGAAAATGCGCCCTCTTATGTGTTTAGACAAGCCGACGAAGACCTTTATCACAGTCTAAAAGCGGGAGAATATTGTTATATTTTTAACTCCCGACAAATGGGAAAAACCAGTTTGATTGTTCGGACGATGAATCGACTCAAAGCTGAGGGGTATGCTTGTACATCCCTTGATTTTTCCATGCGCGGTAGTAGCGATATCAAGTCGGAACAATGGTATGCAGGAATAGTTTATAAGCTGATAACTAATTTTGAACTTGGGAATCCAGCGAATTTTCTCCACAATTGGTGGAAAGAAAGGGGTGAGATAACTCCGGTAGAACGCTTGGAAGAATTCATAGAAAATGTATTATTAGCATCTATCAAAAATCAGATAGTTATATTTCTTGATGAAATTGATAGTATTCTTAGCTTAAGTTTTCCCAGAGATGATTTTTTCGCGTTGATTAGAAGTTGCTATGAAAGACGTAATTTGAACAGCGAATATCAAAGGTTGACTTTTGCGTTGGTGGGAGTGGTTACCCCTGGCGATCTAATCGAGGATAAAAGGCGGACACCGTTTAATATTGGTAGAGCAATTCAACTTCATGGGTTCAAGGAAAGTGAAATTGAGCCGTTAGCAAAGGGATTTGATGGGGTGGTGGAAAATCCTTTAGCTTTAATGAAAGAGGTTTTGAATTGGACAGGGGGACAACCTTTTTTAACCCAGAAGGTTTGTAAGTTATTGCGGGATGGGGAAATCAGTAATGGGGAAGTATTGGAATCGATTGTGAGAACTAAAATTATTAAAAATTGGGAAGCCCATGACGAACCGGAGCATTTAAAGACAATCCGGAATAGGATGCTTTTGGGAGAGCAGATTGCAGGGCGGTTTTTAAGATGGTATCAGCAAATATTGTTAACGGGGTATATAGTGGCTGATAATAGTATCGAAAACATGAGGTTTCGCTTAATTGGCTTGGTAGTAAAAGAGGAAAATATCATCAAGCTTTATAATAAAATATATCAGTTAGTTTTTGATTTAAAGTGGGTTGAAAAAGAGTTAGGAAAACTGCGTCCTTATGCAGAAAGTTTTCAAGCGTGGGTAAATAGCAATTATCAAGATGAGTCACGACTGTTGCGGGGACAAGCGTTGCAGGATGCATTGCATTGGGCGGAAGGAAAAAGTTTGAGCGATCGGGATGCAAGGTATTTAGCAGCTTCTCAAGAGTTAAAAAACCTTGAACTAGCGCAAGCTTTAGTGACTCAGGAAGAAAAAAGTAAAATATTAGCAGCAGCGAATGAGAAATTAAACCAAGCAAATGAAACATTGAAGAAATCTCAGCAAATGATGCGATTAGGTTCTGGGTTTTTGATAGTGTCTATTGTGGGAGCGCTCCTTGCTTTGACGCTTATTTACTGTCCGGAGCAGTGAGCGGTTGGTAACTGGTCATTCAAGTTATCTAAAGAAATATTGCCGATATAATTCACAGCTAGGCACAACTTCTTCACCAACTATTTTTACTAACCCCAGCGCATTTAACTTTGAGCGAGTCTTTTTATTTAATTGCGTTGGTTGTGTAGTTGTCACCACCTCTTTCATTGCTGTTTCTAATTCAGGATGTTGTTCTAAAATTGTCTCTAATCGCCGTAAATAGTTGCTGTATATTCCTGTTGTCGAGGGAGAAGTTTGTAAAAGTTGAGTACTAGTTGTATCCTGACGGGCAATATGATACATTGCAAGCCGGACTAGAAACGGATGTCCACCTACCACGAACATCAATTGCTCAACTTCTTTATGACTCCAGTTCAGTTGGTGAAGTTGTGCTAAATATTGTACTTGCTCTGGAGTAAATTCTGGTAATTCTACAGGTAAACCCACGTTAAAAGGCGATTGATTTAAGTTGATTGGTACATAAACTTCCGTAGAGTGGACGATCGCTAACCGCAGTTGTTTCCAAATAGCACGCTGTTTACCTTCTTCGTGGAGTACCCGCAGTAAACCAAAAAAGTCACTGGAAATTTCTGGGTATTCAAAGACTCGATCAACTTCATCTAAACCCAAAGTAACGGGTTTGTTGATTTCTGGGAGCAGATATCGTTCAAAATAATCAACACAGCACAGGTTTCCACCCATGATTTCAGTTAATTCCCAGTACTCTTCCAACTTAAGAGTTAAGTTTAAAGCTCTGGTAACACTGGCACAAAACCATTTGAGAAATGTATCGGTATCGCTAAAACACTTTTGGGCAGCGACTTGTAAACTTAAGTATACAGTTTCATCTCCCTGTTGCTCTGCTCGATCGAGTATCCTTGCGAGTAATGAAGTTTTACCCATTTGTCTGGGTGCTTTAATCCGAATCAAAGAACCAGATTTACGAATTTCCTCGTAACAGCGTGCTTCAATGGGTGGGCGATCGATATAAAATGGAGAACTGACTTCCATCTGTCCCTCTGGATATTCGAGGGAAGTGGGAGATGGGAGATTTACTGGATTAGATCCAATATTAGATGTTTGATTAGATACTTGATTAGATAGGAATTGACTGGGTTCAGCCGATGTCACATTGTCGTTTAAGTTGTCAGAAGAGCTTGGTTGGTTAGGGAAATCTGCATATTCTCGCCAATCTAGACTCAATCTCTCACAAATCTGGATAAAAATCTTACGGTCAACTGGTTTGTGATTAATAAAATTACTAACCGTCGATGCTGCGATTTCTAATTGCTCTGCAAAATTCTGCTGACTAAGAAACTCCCCAAGCAGACGTTGTTGAACTCTTTGTTGTTTATCTTTCCGCAGGATGACCGAGCGTGGCATAAGTGGTTTTGCGAAACGCTACAAGACTATAGTTTATACGATACTTATCACTGGTCGAGCGTTAAGGAAAGATTGGGTTGTCCAAGCGTTGTTTAAGATCGCGGATGGCGGCACTAGTGTTGCGATCGTAGGCAATTTGAATGCATCGGGCGTTCGCGAAGCGCAAGCCGTACCCGGCTTATCGCACTTGGCAAATCAAAGTCTGGAAAATAGCGGCTTTGGGTTTGGAGTTGGTAATCAGCTTCTTGCAACTGGTAAATCAATGGCTGTTGATTTTTGAGGAGCCAAACTTCAGGAACTCTATAGGGCAAATAATCGCTCACATCGGAATAACTAGTGACATCAATTTCGATGACTAAATCGGGAGGCGGGTCTTGTCGCCAGTCGATACGTTTTTTCCCAGATATTGCGATCCAGTTGTCGATGTAGAAACAATAATCTGGCTCAATCCCACTCTCTTGGGGCAAAGTCATGGTCACAGGTGTAAACGCATCATATTCCCACCCATCGCGATCCAATAGTGCTTTCACAATATCGGCGATTAAATTGGCATCCCGTCCATGCACTGGTAAGGGTGACATCAGCAAGACTTCTCCATTGCGATACTTGAGGCGGGGGAGCGAGCCATCTCCCCTTTGGTCACACAAACTCTGATATTCTTCCCAGGTACCAGGTAAGCGCACTACCGACCCTGGAGGTAATTGGATTTTTTCGGGTGAGATGAGGGCAAACATTGCTAGTGGGTTTGATTTACTGCGACTTAATGCAATGATAACGAGATTTGGATTATTTTAATTTTAGCGCTTAGAGAGCCATCGAGCCTTACGTTCCAATTCATGCTTAGTTATCTATAACAATCCTAAATCATTTCTGAACAGTTAGATCCCCGACTTCTCAAAGAAGTCGGGGATCTGGAAGTTGCAAATTTTCACGAATCAGGTAAGATTTCTGTATAATATATTTTGAACTTAAAAAGTTAAACAATTTGTTTTTATAAGCAGTGGTTCAACTTCTTCAATCCTAGGGACATCATCATCTTCCCAATGACAAAAGTCTTCCCAGAGTTCTGGAAATTCTCCAGTGTCAATTGCAAGATAGTTTATGCCCACAACAAAACCAGAACATATTCCTAAATATCTTGCTAACGCTTCATGTCGAATTATGGGTGATGAATAGCTTTCAACTTTAAGTAAAGCCTCATTACGTGGTGAATTTAACAATGAAGTTTCATCACTAATATCATCAGGTTTGCGGAGAATAGTTTCTACTTGGTCAATCGTCATTTCTTTTCCAAAGGCAGTGCATAGCTTGTTTGAATTTCCTCCTTTGATTTGATACTGGGCAGGAAATTTATCAAGTACTTTTCCAGGTTTCCAGTTATCATCTCCACAAGTTGTATACTCATCTAACATTTCACCGTTTTTACTAAGGTAATACCAAAAAATGCTACCATCATAAACATGAACAGCCAAAGCGGAACAGGAAAATATTCTCGACAAGTGATGCGCCAAACAGACTAGAGTAAAGTACGATCCATAACGGTATTGATTTACGATCGCTCTAGCTCTTGAATCTAGCTTAGTTAAATTAGCTACATCTTTTCTATCCGCTCCATCGATAGCGCGATCGTATATGGTTATGAAACCATTGACGTTCGCAGATACATAAGCCTCTCGACTAACTTTAGACAGATAGTTAATTAGATCTTCCCGATGTACTCCTTGTAAAGTGAGATTACCGTATTGGATTCCCATAAGCTCTGTATTTCAATCGTGTGCGATCGCTAAGGTTACAGTATTTAGAGCTGTTGGCATTGCCCACCCTACAAAAATCTAGGCTAAGAGCATCGCAGTACAACTCATTTAATTGTGCGCTGCTGTTACTATGGACGTCATTTTGGGCAAATTAAACATAGGGTTGTACAAACACCTACCTTTTTTTACCTAGTATTACCGGGCATACTACAGTTAGTGATAAACTTATGACTATTTCAAACTCAAAACAGGATTTGCCATTGTTGGTTTCTCGTGTAGAACAACTTGAAGCTGAGCAAAATATCTGGAAAGACAATATTATCTGGCTGAAACGGTATTTTGATGAACTAAAACAAGAATTCAAAAAGAAATTTGAATTACAGGAAATTCAAAGTATGCAGGAGGCGATCGCAAACTTCTCTGTACAGATCGTTCATTTAGAACAGCGCCTGAACCAGTTGTCTCCTTCAAGTAATGATTTAGGTCATTTTGATAATACCAAAGTACCATCTAAGTTTAGCAATAATAATAGTGCTGAAGTAGGCAAGTATTTTGTTGAAGAGCTTGAACAGCAACACAGCGAGCCAGATCTAGTAAACACAGGGGATGTTTCTATAATTACAGATATAGATGAAAGTAATCAAAGTAAGGAAATTAATTTAGCTGCTCAACCACAACAAAGCACAACAGTTTTTACTAATGAAGAATTCAAGTTAGAAAGAATAATGTGGCTACTGAACAAAATTTATGCAGTTGAGGAGAATAGCCAGGAAAAACCTATTACTACCGAAGAATTTTGGAGGCAGTATAACGAAGGAAAACGAGATTTCACAGAAATGAATTTAGCAGGAGTAAATCTTAGTGAAAAATCTTTGGGATATGGTGTTAATTTTAGCAAAGCTAACCTGAGTGGTGCAAATCTTAATCGGATTAGCTGGAAACCATTAAACTTGAGTAATGCAAATTTGAGGGCAGTTGAACTTTGTCAAGCAGACTTATCCGGAACAACCAAATACCAACGCGGAGTAAAATATGTTGATTCTAGAACAAACCTGTGTGGAGCGAATTTAGAAACTGCAAATCTCTATAAGGCAAACTTAGAGTATGCAGACCTCCGTCAGGCAACATTAAAAAAAGCGAACCTTTGTGAAGCCAATCTACATGGAACATTATTAAGTGGTGCTAACTTAAGTGGTGTAAATTTAAGTGGGACAAGTTTGTGGAGTAACGATCTGACTGCAATAGACCTTAGTGAAGCAAACTTAAGTCAGGCAAACTTGAAGCAGGTAAAGTTAATGAGGGCAGACTTGAGAAATGCTAATCTGAGTAAGGCAAAGCTCATGGATGCAAATCTTGAAGGGGCAAGTCTTGAAGGCGCTAATTTCCTGTATGCATATTACAACGAAGCGACTATTTTTCCCATGGGCTTTTATCCATCTGAAGCTGGAGCTTATTTAATTGCTCCTGGTGCATCATTGCAAAATGCTCACTTGACAAGTGCTAATCTCAACAATGCAAACTTGGCAGCAGCAAACCTACAGGGTGCCGATTTGAGTCGAGCCAATTTAAATTCTGCAAACTTGGCAGCAGCAAATCTTTATGGAGCAAGTTTAGTAGAAAGTAATTTGAAAGAAATTAATTTAAGTGAAGCTGTTCTACAAGAAGCTAACCTAAGTCAGGCTAATTTAAGTTTTGCAAATTTGACAGGAGCAAAATTAAGTAATGCAACCCTAATATACACCAATTTAGAAAATACCAATCTAAGTTTGGCAGATCTCAGTACAGCGAATCTGAAAAATGCAAAATTAAATAATACTACTAACTTAAGTGGTGCTAAATTAAATAAAGTTAATTTTGCTGGGGTAACACTACAGGCAAATTTGTCTGGAGCAGATCTGAGTGGAGCTAATTTGTGTGGTGCCAATCTCAATTCAGGAAAGTTAAGTGGGGCAAACCTTTCGTCAGCTGACTTGCGTGGTGCAAGTCTGAAAAATGCAAATTTAGAAAAAGCTAATTTGAAAGATGCTAATCTCGCTGGTGCAAACCTAACTGATACAAAATTTACTGGTGCTATCATGCCAGATGGCAGTATTCATGAGTAACCCGTGAAACGGTTTGAAAATAACTTATTTGATAAGGAAAAGTTAAATGTTGCACTCAGAAATAGCTACCGACGCTGTTCCACAGAAGCCTGACTGTAGGCACGCTGTTGTTATTGGTGGCAGTATTGCTGGATGATTAGTAGCGCGGGTGCTGGCAGACAACTTTGACCGGGTAACCGTTGTTGAGCGCGATCGCTGTTACTAAGTCGTAAAGACTACCTCGTGTAATGTCTTCTGGTACTCGTTATTTGCCAAATCGAGCATTTCCCCAAAAATAGGCGAGAAAGGACGATTTGAGTCCATTGCCGTGTATTCCTCTAACGAAGCCCAATGTCCAAAATTAATGCACGTACTTTTTGTCTTTGAGGTTGGCTTGACTTTTTTAATGTATTTTTATCTTTTTTAAACAAAATATTCATAACATATTTCCTTTAAAAAAGTATTATTACAATGGTAATCATTCAAACAATAGTGCAAAAAACGTCCGAGTTTTTAGTAAAAATGCCAAAGAATTACGCACGCGATCGCCGATTTTTAGAGTCGAGGAGGAATTAATTCCTCTTTCCCTGGTAAAATAAGTGAACATACAGTTATAAGCTCTAATATATAGATATTGCACCTCGAAGCGTGAAAACACCATGACTGGAACAAAGCCAACCCGCACTGTCCGCAGAGGAAGAATATTTCCTGAAATACAATGGACTCCAGAACAAAAAGCGCAACGTCAAGCTGAACGAGAAGCTTTATATCAGCAGGCTCTACCTATTTTTAATAAAGTCAAACCAGAATTAATGCAATCTCATTACAACTGGTATATAACCATTGAACCCAACAGCGGCGAATATTTTCTCGACCGAGATGAAATTCAAGGTGCCTTAAAAGCGCATGAGAAATATCCTAACTGTAAGTTCCATACTTTCCGCATTAACGAGACTCCTGTTTGCGGAACGATATGATACACGGTACTTTTGGTGTTGAGGATGCTTTATTCTTTGAAATAGAATTAATTGCGTCGGATGATATTGGGGTAATAATAGATTCTATGTTCGACACTGGATTTTCTGGGTGGTTGGCGATAAACGACCAAGACATAGACGGGTTTGGTTGGACGTATATTGACCAGAAAAATATGAGAACAGCGCAAGGTGATTCAGTATTTGATATTTATCTGGGAAAAATAAAACTTGACGGTCAAGAATATGACATTCCTGTGCATGTTGGTAAAGACTTAAAAGAAGTTTTACTAGGACGTCAGTGGCTACAAACTAAGCAACTATTAGTAAATATGCCATCGCGTATATTAACTCTAGGTTAATCTTAAGGTTCTGGAAATTCTCCAGTATCAATTGCAAGATAGTTTATACCCATAACAAAACCAGGACGCTGTTTTCACCTCAATAAACTACTGAAATAATAAGTACATTAATTGTCATATTGAATACTAATTTTGGCGTCGAGGTTTTGCTGTAGCAGTGGCTCAGGTAGGTGTAGCGCTAGTCCACTTAGGACTTTATCCTTGAACTGCGATCCATTTCTTCAAACGACAGAAACCAAGTGTTCTGAGGCATTGATAATATAGCCATCCTGAACCCGAATGATTCGTTTTGTTTGTGCAGCAATATCGGGCTCGTGAGTGACAATCACGATCGTAATTCCCTGCTGATTCAGTTGGGTGAGTAAATTCATCACATCTTGCGAGGTCTTTGTATCTAATGCGCCAGTCGGTTCATCGGCTAACAATAGGGCGGGATGATTAACTAGAGCACGGGCGATCGCCACCCGTTGTTGTTGCCCACCTGATAATTGGTTAGGACGGTTCTGGAGCCGCTCGGCTAAACCAACTTGAATAAGTGCCTGGGTTGCCCGTTCTCTACGCTCAGATTTGGGCACGTTTGCATAGACCATAGGCAGCATCACATTCTCAAGTGCAGTGGCACGCGGTAGTAAATTAAACTGCTGAAAGACAAATCCAATGCGTTGATTGCGAACGTAAGCGAGTTCGTCATCATTAAAGGTCGTTAAATCCTCGCCTTCAAACACATAGCGTCCACCATTGGCGCGGTCAAGACAACCCATAATATTCATCAGAGTAGATTTTCCTGAACCAGACGCACCCATGATGGCGACATATTCACCTTCTTCGATGGACAAGTCAATGCCTTTAAGGATAGGAACGGGTGTCTCCCCAAGTTGGTAGTTTTTTGTGATGTTCTCCATCAAAATCATTGCTGTCATAGTTTAGTCGCTCCGTAATGCTGCGATCGGGTCTAACTGAGCTGCGTTGCGTGCCGGGATTACGCCTGCCACTAATCCAACGCCCGTAGATAAGGCAAATCCAAGAATAATTGACCAACTAGAGACAACAAACGGGAAGCTAAACGCTAAGGAACTCACAAAGGCGATGGACACACCGCTACCAGCACCAATGACACCGCCAATGGTGGAAATCGAAACGGCTTCAATCATGAACTGTGTCAAAACGGCAGAATTACTTGCCCCCAGAGCTTTACGGATGCCAATTTCACGGGTGCGTTCTACTACAGACACGAGCATGATGTTGGCAATACCAATGCCACCAACAATCAGAGAAATGCTGGCGATCGCCACGACTAAAATTGTTAAAACTCCAACGACATTAGAAAACGTGCTAATCAAGTCGGCTTGATTCGTAATCCGAAAATCATCATTGTCTGGATTGTAGATGTTGTGTCGCAACCGTAAAATATTTGTTACCTGAAATTGTGCAGCTGTGAGTGCGTTCTGATTTCCACCTTTAATCCAAATCGTATTCACTGAAACGCCCCGAATTGAGTTGTTGCCGACAATGCGCGAGGACATCGTTGTTAGGGGAATCAAAATCGTATCATCCCGATCCATCGGCCCCTGGCTACCCTTGGACTCCAGCACGCCGATAACGCGATAGATCTGGCCTTTTACTCGAATTTTTGCATTTATTGGGCTATTATTGCCAAATAGTTTTCGTTGCACTGTTGTACCAAGCACCGCAACCTGTGCGGCTCGATCCAATTCTTGTTGGGTAAAATAACGTCCGCTTTGAGGATGAGTATTGCGGGCTTCGGGATAATTCATATCAGTCCCGTAAACCGTCGTGTTGGTGTTGGTGCTGCCATAAACTACCTGCGCGGATTGCTGCAATGTAGCAGAGACAACTTTAGCAGAAGGTGCGCCTTTAGCGATCGCTTTGGCATCTTCCCAGGTCAATGTACTGGTTGAACCTGTACCCTGGACAACATTACCATTGCGGGCGGAGCCTGACATCACCTGTAATACGTCGGTTCCTAAAGATTGAATTTGTTGTCCAATGTTCTTCTGAATTCCTTGCCCAATCGATGTAATAGAAGTGACGGATGCAATTCCAATCACAACGCCCAGCATGGTCAATCCAGTTCGGAGTTTGTTACTCCAAAGTGCTTCATTTGCAATCCCGAATACTTCACCAAATGCAATTTTTTGAACTGCTTTTTTCGTTAGCTTTTTCATGATTCAATCTCCTATGATGCGGTCGGTGGAGCAGCATTATTAGCTGATGAATTATTGCTATTGTTGTTGCGATTTCTACCACCTGTTAAATTTCCTAACGGGCCTCTAACTTGTGCTTTTGGCTCCATTCCTTCTGGAAAGCTAATTAATACTCGATCGTCTTTGCTCAGTCCTGATTTCACTTGGGTTTGTTCATCAATAGTGGTTCCGATCTGAACCAATTTAAATACAGACTTTTGGTCTTGACCCAAGACATAGACACCTGTAGCGTTTTGCCGACGGACGATCGCTGCTGACGGAACTAGAAGCGCGTTGTTTAGTTGACCAACCTTAAATTGAACTTCTGTATTGGTTCCAACTTTGAGCAGTTCTTGTGCAGCAGAGTCTAGAGCAACCTTCACCTCAAAGCTCGTTACATTTGAAGTCGTTGTTGCTTGTGCTGCAACTTGACTCACGGTTCCGTTAAAAGTACGCTCCGGATAAGAATCTGCGGCGATCGTGACAGGCTGACCGACTTTCAATTGTGCGATGTTCGCTTCATCCACATAGGCCACAACCTGGTAAGTAAAAGCAAGAGTCAAAATCGAGCTGGAAGCAGAACCTTCTACACTACTGCTTGTTGTAGTTGGGGTGACGAATGAACCCGGATCGGCATATTTTTTCGTGACTATCCCTGAAAAGGGGGCTTTGATGATTGTGTCATCCAACTGCGTTTGAATAGTTTTTAAAGCACCACGGGCAGATTCGACTTGAGTGCGAGCAGCATCAATGTCTTCGGGACGCGCCCCAGCTTTGAGCAACTTTAGAGCTTGTTGGCGTTGTTCAACTTGAGCTCGCGCTTGAGTAATTTCTTCTAAACGAGTCCCTTTACGCTGGAGTGTTAACGCTGCTTGAGCTTGATTGACCGCCGCTTGAGCTGCATCCCGTGCCGATCGTTTCTGTACAACTGTCTGCTGAGAAATTGCACCTTCATTTAATAAACTTTGATTGCGTTGTAAATCGTCTTCTGCAAGTCGTAAGTCTGCCTGAGCTTTACTCAGTTGCGCTTGTGCTTGGGCAATATCTTCCGCTCGGTTACCTGCTTCTAATTGTTGTAGTTTAGCTTGTGCTTCACTCAGTTGGGCTTGCGCTTGAGCGATATCTTCAGATCGATTGCCGTTTAACAGCTTATTCAAATTGGCTTGTTGTTGTGCTAACTGAGCGCGAGCTTGAATCAGTTGTCCCTGAAGGTTCGAGTTATCCATATAAGCAACGATCTGCCCCTCCCGCACGCGATCGCCTTCTTTAACAAGCAACTGTTTGAGATAGCCTGAAGTCTTCGGACTTAAGTTAATCGTGCGTTCCGGTTTAATCGTGCCATTGGCAGCGATCGTAATTGGCAAACTCTTTTGTTGCACCGTCGTAGTCAGCATTTGACTATTTGCACTTTGAGAAGGTGAGATTGCGCGATAGATGCTAAATCCACCCCCCGCTATTCCAACCGCTAACAACAATCCGATCGACCAACGGGTTTTTAGCTGTTTGGGAATGAATTCATACCACGGGGCTAAATGAGGCGAATGGGTTTGAGTTGACACGATCGATCCTCCTTAAAATTGTTGTTTACATTTATGATTGAGCCACCCCAAAATTACAGCTTGCCTACTTTTTAAATTACAATTTTGTAATTTGAGCTAAAGAGTAATCAATCTAAAATGGAACAATAGATGAAGTAATGAATAGTTGTGAACGTTCTGTTTGTCGTTATAGAGACTTTTTAAAACTTTTAGAGACCACAAGTTTCGTTAATCAAAAAGCTTATTTTTTAGTAGAAGTATCAGCATTTGAAAGTTATATACCTCATCATTCTTGTTATGATTGAAGATTTTAATGCGTTTGCCCTACGACAGTCCCAATTCCATCGCACCCCATCCACAAGCAGGATTAGGGCTGACTGCGGTGAAAATAACATTGCGCTGTTGCTGACAATATTTTTCTGATAAGTTCTTAACTAGTAGCGTGTTTGATAAGGAAAAGTTAAATGTTGCACTCCGAAATAGCTACCAACACTGTTCAACAGGAGGCTGTAAGCTGTAGGCACGTCATTGTTATTGGTGGCAGTATTGCTGGATTGTTAGTAGCGCGGGTGCTGGCAGACCACTTTGACCGGGTGACCGTTGTTGAGCGCGATCGCTTTCCCTCTGAACCAGTGCCTCGCCCTGGCGTTCCTCAATCTTACCAACTCCATGTCCTCCTAACTCAGGGGCTACAGATTTTAGAGCAACTCTTTCCGGGATTTAAAGATGAACTGGCTTTTTACGAAGCTCCCACCATAGATTGGACGGCAGATTACCGATGGTTATTGCCCGGTGGTTGGACACCTAACTTTCTCTCTGAGATAACTACCCGTAGTTGCTCCCGAAATTTACTCGAACTTCTTATCAGAAAGCGCTTAACTTCTAACAGTCATGTGGAATTTT
Source organism: Scytonema hankhaensis NUACC26 (assembly GCF_045865695.1). Taxonomy (NCBI): domain Bacteria; kingdom Bacillati; phylum Cyanobacteriota; class Cyanophyceae; order Nostocales; family Scytonemataceae; genus Scytonema; species Scytonema hankhaensis. Next base: position 24,020 of record NZ_BAACAP010000246.1, on the reverse strand, counting down.
TAGAAGCAACTGTTGTAACAAGCTTATTAAGTGATTCTAGCAAAACAGCAGTAACAGGCGTCCGCTTAAGAAATGGCAACGGTGCAGAAACAGAGTTATCGGCTCAGTTAGTTGTAGATGCTAGTGGACGCAATTCTAAAGCGCCTAAGTGGTTGCAAAATTTGGGGTACGATCTGCCAACTGAGACCGCGATTAACTCTTTTTTGGGCTATTCGACTCGCTGGTATCAGTCCCTAACTGGAGAACCCTTTAATTATAAGGTGTTGTACATCATACCTTCCGCTCCAAACCATACAAGGGGAGGTGTGCTTTATCAAGTTGAAGGCAATCGCTGGATAGTTAGTCTCATTGGTGTAGGAAAAGACTATCCCCCCACGGATGAAGCTGGTTTTTTCGACTTTGCCCGAAGTTTGCGAAGCTCGGAGATTTATGAAGCCATTCAAGATGCCCAACCGATCTCTCCCATCTATGGTTACCAGCGTACCGAAAACCGCCTACGTCATTACGAAGGAATGTCACGGTTACCAGAAAACTTCTTGATAGTGGGTGATGCTGTCTGCGCCTTTAATCCCGTTTACGGTCAGGGCATGACCGCAGCAGCACTTGGTGCTTTAACTCTAGATCGGTGCTTAAAGCAACAAAACCTACAGACCTCTAATGGAAATCTCATAGGTCTGCAAATGCGTTTTCAAAAACAACTTAGCAAGGTAAACACAGTACCGTGGTTAGTAGCAACTGGCGATGATTTTCGCTGGCCTACAACTGAGGGAGGTCAACCAAGCCTCACGTTCCGATTCATGCATTGGTATCTCGATCGAGTCATGTTAAGTGCGACTCAGAGTGCAAAAGTGTACAAAGTTCTTATAGAAGTGTTGCATTTGCTCAAGCCACCAACTGCATTGTTCCAACCGAGTATTTTGGCGCAAGTTTTGAGACAGGAGATGAACAGGCGCAGTCACTCCTAGAAGTAATTGCTTTCTATTTGATTTTTGAAATGCACGTAGGGTGGGCAGTGCCCACCACATGATACTTCTGTATAGGACTCCTATTTGATTTTTGAAATGCACGTAGGGTGGGCAGTTCCCACCACATGATACTTCTGTATAGGACTCCTATTTGATTTTTGAAATGCACGTAGGGTGGGCAGTGCCCACCAAATGATACTTCTGTTTGACAGAGCAACTACCTACAGTCCTGAGATTTTTTTAAATCATATAGGATTACTATATGTTTGGCACTTAGAAATTTGAACTTGTTTTTATAAGCAGTGGTTCAACTTCTTCAAGTGTAGGGACATCATCGCCTTCCCAATAACAAAAATCTTCCCATTCTGGAAATTCTCCAGTATCAATTGCAAGATAGTTTATGCCTACAACACTCACCAGGACACATTCCTAGATATCTTGCTAACGCTTCATGTCGAATTATGGGTAACGAATAGCTTTCAACTCTAAGTAAAGCTTCATTGCGCGGTAAGTTAACCAACGAAGTTTCATCACTGAGTCGATCGGGTTTGCGAAGAATGATTTCTATTTGGTCAAGCATTATTTCTTTGCCAAAAGCAATACACAACTTATTTGGATTTCCTCCTTTAATTTGAGGGCGAGTAGGAAGTTTATTATAAACTTTTCCTGGTCTCCAGTTCTCATCTCCATAAGTTGTATACTCATCCAACATTTCCCCGTCTTTACTCAGGCGATCCCAAAAAATACTCCCATCATAAACATGAACAGCCAAATCGTATCGCACAAAAGTACACTCGGCGCTCTTCACAAAACTTCACATAAAACTCTTAAGGACATACACCTTCGCATATTTTAAAAAGAAGCAAAAACTTACTTAATTTACATTCAAAACTCCCATTCATGGTTTGGCTCGTCAAGGGCTGCTCTTACTGATATCAAATCAGCAAGGTTTTTAAACGGGCTAGACTTTGGAATTTCTGTAATCCAACACGCTTAGGTAGATAATACTATCAGCCTTTTGATAAAACCTCAACCAGTTCTGGCTTTTTCTTTTTAGCATAACCGGAGATCCCCCGCTTTTTCGCCATGTCTTTGAGTTGTGTCACTGTCAAGGTATTCAACATCCCTACATCTGTAATGACCTGCGGCATTGGTTGAGGGGTTAAGTAAAAAACTTCTTTTAAAGAATTTAACTTTTTCCCTTTTGTTATACCGCATTTTAGATTTGTAATCGGCTCCAAAGTTTTCCAGTACTGACGCGGTGCTTCATCAATCCGATTGGTCGCTACTAAAAGTTTTATGCCTTTTAATTCACTTGCTGGTTTTTCTATCAAGTACTGCAATGCTGATTGAATCTCATCTCTAGTTGCTGTTGAGAGATTAACTTTAGGGACTGATTCTCTCGCAAGAACTTTAGTAAGTTCGGATGTTTGTTCGCTCTTGTCAGCAATAATACACCACACCTTCTCTAATCCCGCTGACTCTGCAACTGCAAAAATAAACGAGTTACCAATGACTTTATAGCGATCTTCTCCAACTTCTGTGACAATCGCTGGTATCCAGTTGCGAGAACCACATCTATTGAGTGTTTTTGCGACTGCTTGAACTAAAAACTCCGGTGCATCCGTACCTTCCCCTGGTTCAATCTCATCTATGGGAAGACACATTAAATTTCCAACATCACTTAAACTCATTTTTGACTCCGTTACTGTAAAAAGTATTCCTTAGCTAGTGCTACATAATATTCGTAAGCTGTCCGATTTTTATAAACTGCAGGAACGCGAGCGAACGCAGCGTTGGCAATGTGTGCGAAACTGGGTACATTAAAAATATGGAAATTTTTTGTTGCGGGAGTGAATCTGGGGTAGAAGTAGGGTGTGAGATCGCATGAACTATTCTTATCTTTCTTGGCTTGATTTAAAATATCATCTATCGCTTTTTCAGCAGTCAGTTTTTGAGCATCAGTTATCTGTTCTCCATTAAAGAAAATAGGAAGCGCCATCGGTCCTCCATCATTTCTTAACTGTTTAACTTCTGGAAGAAAACGATTGATAAAAATTGCCGCATTCTCCAATGAAAAAATATTGTTATGCTTGGTAGGAATCAAAACCACATCTGCCGCATACACTGCACTTTGACTGAAAAATCTCCAGTTAGGAGGGGAGTCAATCAAAATATAGTCATAATCTAATTTTAGTGGTTCTAGTGCTTGTCGCAATCTACTAAATTTTAGAACTTGGCGCAGCTTGTCTTCACCCAACTCTGTCAACTTTTCATCGCTAGTAATGACATCAAATTGGAATACCTTGTTAGACTTAGTTGTAAATTTACGTGTAGTTCTCAACCCCTGAGGAATTTGATTGCTCTTATTCTCTAACCAACTATATAACGCATCTTGACTGGGTTTTAGTCCGAGCGAGTTCGTCAGATCCTGTTGGTTGGGGTCAAAGTCAACAATTAATGACCGTTTACCGAACAGTGATAAAGTAGCTGCTAAATTTACTGTAGTCGTTGTCTTCCCAACTCCACCCTTATTATTATAGATTGCTACAGTTAATGCTTTTTGTGGATTAGCAATCTTGCTTTTTATCGCTTCTATCACCTCCATAGCATTGTCCAGTCTCATTTCCATGCAAGGAAGTGCTGGGTGGATTGCTTTGCCATGCTTTCTAAACAATTGAATGTGCTTTAAATTAGTAATAATCCCCCATTGAGCAGACTGACAATTTGGAGCGAGTAAATAGCGCTTCAGTTGGTGAACTGCTGAGTTATAGTGGGTAGAATTTTCGCTCAAGTTAATGTCTCTACCCTTTATCTCCAAAAGCAAGTTAGGATTTGACTTGGTACGGATAAAAACATCATGACTCGTGTTTTTTCTAATAGCATAATCAACGTTACTGTTACCACTTCCAGTTGCGAAATGAGGAACTGTTTCGGTTATACTATATCCTAGGTTTTTTAAAAATTCTGGGATAACATTACTTATGATTGATTCTTGGGCATTGTCCGGAATGCTTTGCAGTATTTGCACGAAATTGCAGTCTTCCATTAATCTACTTTGTCTGGATAATTTATAATGTTTTATAAACGGAATCGTTTGCCATGAAAACCTGTTTTGTTTGACAGTTTTCTAATCAGAATAGGTATAAAAATGACTGCTTGCCTTGGCGATCGTAGGAACGATACACCTTATGTTCATCATTGCCTTTTTTATTTGTGTCGTTCTATGAAATAGCTTCAAAATCAATTATCTCGATTCCGCATGAATCTTAGCTCAGGAGACACAATCTAATCTGTCACACAGTCATAGAAGAACTCAATGTTGGAGACACTTCATAATATAAGGTAGTAAGCGATCTATCAAGCAATATGCTAACCGTGAAAGTTGAATAACGTCATCTCTCGGAATATACTGAAACCTAACTGAAGCTTGAATTAAGGGTCAGAGTAAAAAGAATCTTTTTCAAAGCTTTACAATTTGTGGCAACATCAGGCTTATTGAATCAGCAACTTTACCGTTCGCTCAGTACAGCAAGCGTTATGTACGCAAATCATCATGTAACAATTAATGACTTTGATGGGAGAGCATCCCAATTTTGTCAAAATACCTAGCGAATAAAATTCGCAGCTATACAAACAAAGTCCGCCTGCGCGGACTAATGGCTGTACGCTCGCCGATTTTTAGAGTCGAGGAGGAATTAATTCCTCTTTCCCTGGCAAGCAGGAGCGAACGTACAGTTATAAGCTCTAATATATAGATATTGCACTTCGGATCGTAAAAACACTATGACCGGAACAAAGCCAACCCGCACTGTCCGCAGAGGAAGAATATTTCCTGAAATACAATGGACTTCAGAACAAAAAGCGCAACGTCAAGCTGAAAGAGAAGCTTTATATCACAGGGCTCTACCTATTTTTAATAAAGTCAAACCAGAATTAGGCTCTTGGTAGATTTTGGTGATGTATTGAAGGTTACCCGCTTTAAGGCAGAGGGCAGAGGGCAGAGGGCAGAAGGAGGAAAAAGTTTGAAGTCGGAAGGTATATAATCGGATTACTAACTTCAAACTTCTGACATCAAACTTTTGGTATGGAATTGCTGTACCACCTATTACCTGATAAAACTTTTCTTAAATTAGACTCTTGGCATCTTGACGAAGCGCTTGCTAGCATCAAATTGATTTTGTCCTCAATACAAACGCTTGTTAAATGTCCAGTTTGTCACAAACCAACTCACCGAATTCATAGTCGCTATGAACGGACATTAACAGACCTACCGTGGGCTGATTACAAAATTATCTGACAACTTAGAGTGCGGAAGTTTTTCTGCATCAATACTGAGTGTAAACGGCGCATTTTTACAGAAAGACTGGCGTCAGTCACTGCACCATGGGCACGACGAACTTTGCGCTTGGCTCAACGATTAACCGATATAGGTTTAGCATTGGGCGGTGCAGCTGGGGTAAGACTCTCAAAGCAATTGGGGGTAACAGCTTGTCGCAACACGCTATTAAAATTAGTACGCTCAATCCCACTCCCACCAGTTGTAACACCGCCAACTCTTGGGGTAGATGACTTCTGTTTTCGTTCAGGTAAAACCTACGGTACAGCACTAATTGATCTAGAACGCCGCCGACCAATTGCTCTACTCAAAGATGCAAAGGCTGAAACTTTAGCAGAATGGTTAAAAGCTCACCCCGCTCTCAAAGCCGTCGATGAAGCATACAGTCTTTCATCAGTAACTCAAACCGACGGTACTGTAGTTGTGCGAGTACCACGACCAACCCGTGAACAGCAGGCACTACAATTAGCAGAACAAAGCCGTGCTAGACCAGTTGCTATCCATCAGCAAGTTTGGGACTTACATAACCAATCGTAGAATCATCGATTGTGGTAAAAAAACTAAGCTAAAGGCAAGCCTTTTAAAGGGAATTACAATACATCTGAATCCTACCAGGAAACTCAACGGATTGTCCACGTTCAGGTAGTATAACCAAAGTCCTGGCGTTCGCTTCGGCGCAAGCTGTACCCAGCTTATCACTCCTTAGCCAAAACCAGAAGTTCGCAACTTCAGACACCGAAAGGTAAAGTTGTACTCCCCCAACCATTAGATGCACCAAGCCATGTTATTGTAAAAAAAGAGGAAACCAGTGCCAATCAATGCCGATAAACCACACTTGTGGAAGCAAGATATTGCCCAGTCTGTAGACCTTTATAATAGTTGGTTCATGGAGTTTGCCCCAAGTGCCTACCGCGACACTCGTATTACCACAACTCAACAAGTCGAATCAGCCTTAGTTTCGACTGCTAACCTAACCAACATCACACTCCCTGAACGGTTACAAGTAGTGAATTCCGTCGGCATCTTGAAACTGTAGTATGGTTTGCATGCCGTTAGATGCTGGATTAGAAAACAGCTTGTCACTTGTGTAACGGATAGCATTTGGACCTTGTGCCCTTACATCTTTTCTGGAAATATCTATTTAACCGAATGACATATTCATTATATTTTATGAAAATGTCAGATTTGACCAGGCAAGATAACCTAGTTAAAGTACCAGTTAAGCTAAATAATAAATTGGTGCAATATTTAAACGATCTTCAATTGAATTTCGCCAAAAGTCTATTCACGTTTATATGGTTTTGATTTTAATCTAAAAATATACAGATTATCTGCTTCCGCTATGCTTATCGCTCTTCTCCAAACTTTAGCAGAAATTCTGGTTGGGGGAACCTCTCTCACCAGTATGGAGCAAATTGACTTTAATATTCCTGGTACTAGACGGGATGACAGCGCAAGCCCTTTTCTAAATCTTTACCTGTACGATATTAGAGAGAGCATACAAGTACAATCAACAGGAAGGCAGATAGACCGCAGAATATCAGAAGGAGGTTTATCAGCCGCTAATGTAAGTTCTTTACCGATTTGGTTTGATGTATCGCTAATCCTAACAGCTTGGAATCGGACAGCTTTAGGAGAATATCATCTTTTAAACGAAGCGTTGACCTTGCTACTACGTCACCGTTCGCTCCGAGAAGAATTTTTAGCTCCAGAACTACGAGGTTTTGGCAATTTATTCATACAAGTTGCAGCAACCCCATTTATTGAAGCAGGTTCTTTATGGAGTGCTTTAAATGCCCCTTTGCGTCCAGCGTTATATTTAACGATCGCAGTACCCTTTGAGCCTGATAAAACTTCAGTACCTTTAATTTGGCAACGAATTGTTGGTCTGAGCGCAGAAGTGGAAAAAAATGGTAGCAGTCGTGTGCTCCATAAGCGGGTTTCGATAGCATGCGCCGTCAAAAGTGCAGTGACAAACTTACCACTTGCAGAAACCAAAGTGACTTTGATAGGAACAGAAAAGTCAGCAACAAGCAATCAAGAAGGATTGTTCTTTTTTGAGAATTTGCGATTGGGCAACTATGTTGTCAGACTTAATTGCTCCGGTTACTTACCTCAAGATTGCAACATCTTAGTAGATGGCAATACTTTCACGTTTAAAGAAGTGTTCCTTACCCCCGTTTAAGAGAACAGACACATACAGCGTTACAGGCGCAACGCAAAAGCGCCCTTACAACTGATTTGATACGGAGAAATTTTCATGGCAAGACTGGATTACTTTGCACCTGGTGTTTACATTGAAGAAGTTGACCGGGGTGCCAGACCGATTGAAGGTGTTAGCACTGCGGTTGCTGGGTTTGTTGGCTTTACAGAGGATGTGCGAAACGGCGCTGAAGTCTTTAAGCCCACGCTTATAACCAATTGGACACAATATCTGAACTATTTTGCTCGTCCTAACTCTGATGGTTTCACTGACTTCAACGCTTACTTACCTTTTGCAGTTTACGGCTTTTTTCTAAATGGTGGTGGTCGCTGTTGGATAGCAAGTATTGGAACTCAATTACCCAATGCAGCTAAATTAACAACGCCAGAACCAGCTATTGTGCAAATCAATGGTCGAGGAAACCGTTTATCCCTCACTCTCAGCTTGCGTTCCGAGCAAGCAGCCGGAGGATTAATTAACATTTTAATTAGTGATAGTTCGCCTCGTACTCTCCCGGAAGGTGTTGAGGGGGAAGCACCTCCAAATACAGGGGAGTATTTCATACTTCAAATCCGTCGAGGTGAAGAAATTCTCGAACAATATGAGAACTTAACTATGAACTCTGAAGTTCCTCCTCAAGTTGGAACTTATGCGGTCACGGCATTACGCAATTCCATGTATGTCACTGTAGTAGAAGCGACTTCGACAGGACGACCATTAGCACGAAGACCAGTGAACGGTCAGTACGAACTTGCTCCTCCCATTATGCCATCTTCGCCCGATCGCTTTATGCGAGATGTCGAGGGAGTACGCGACGATCGCACGGGAGTACGCGGGCTGTTTGAAATTGATGAAATCACCATGATTTCATGCCCCGATCTCATGCGAGTCTATGAAGCAGGACTCATGAACTTAGACCAAGTTCACGGCATCATGGAGTTGATGCTCAGTATGTGTGAAGGTTCTGCTAGTGGTGATATTCCCAACCCACCCAATCGCATGGTCGTATTCGATCCACCACCAGATCGTGTCAAACCTCAAGAAGTCGTGGATTGGCTACACAATTTTAACCGCCGTTCCATGTTTGGCGCACTTTATTATCCTTGGGTAAAAGTGCCTAACCCTCGCAATGCTGGTAGACCAATTCTTATACCTCCATCTGGTCATATAATGGGCGTGTGGGGTCGTGTTGATGAAGCTAGAGGAGTTTATAAAGCACCTGCAAATGAAGTTCCTAGAGGCGTCATCGGTCTGAGCTATGACACTAATTTCCGCGAGCAAGAGCTTTTGAACCCTCTTGGCATCAACTGTATTCGCAACTTTCCTAATCGAGGAATCCGCATTTGGGGCGCACGGACTTTAGTTGAGCCAGACAAGACCGAGTGGCGTTATATTAGCGTGCGGAGACTCATAAGTTATATTGAAAAGTCACTGGAATTAGGTACGCAATGGGTAGTTTTTGAACCCAATGATTTTGACCTATGGGCGCGTGTTACACGCAATGTTAGTAACTTTTTAGAGCGTATATGGCGTGAAGGCGCTTTATTTGGAGCTACACCACAACAAGCCTTCTATGTCAAGTGTGATGAGGAACTAAACCCTCCAGAAACTAGACTTTTAGGACGTTTATATATTGAGATAGGCGTTTGTCCTGTAAGACCTGCTGAGTTTGTTGTTTTCCGAATCAGCCAATGGAATGGTTACGAAGCAGAAAATGAAAGCTAATACCATTTTGGATTTTAGATTTTGGATTTTGGATTGAGATTTCATCTAGGAATCTGTTTTCCAATTGGTATAAAACGCTAAAATTCCCATATTTTTGACATTGTTCGCGAACTGTTTGTAATTTATTATCTTCAAAAGGAGTGGAAATATGGCTGGTCAAGCTGAACCTTTACGTGGGAATACTTGGTATCTAACTATAGATCCCTATGTTCCTAATAGTAAAATGATTTATACAATTAACAATCTATCGAGAACAGTAGAAGCTGCTGGAGACCAAATTACTGGTAGAAACAATAAAGGCGTAAACCGTCATTCTCTACCAGGTTTACAAAATAACCCAGAACCTGTTGAAGTCAAAGTTATTGCAGATGGTGATACCAGCTTGAAAGATTGGTTTACAAAATGCAACCCTCAAAATGGAGGAGTTTCACAAGTATCCAAAAACAAGGGTCAGGGTCTTGTATTTTTAACAGATACTCAAGGGCAGCCTAAAATGCAATTTACTATTACTAATTGTTATCCCATACATCACGGTCTAGAAGGTGATTTATCTGCTGGTGCAAACAGTGTAGTCGTTGAGCATATACGATTAATGCATGAAGGAATCGGTTAATCTTTTCAGAAAAGATGTCAGGGCGCAATAAACATCTGGTAAAAAAGATATTAGGGCACAATGCCTTGCGCCCCTACCAAAACTTTCGGATAATGCATTAAAACCCTTACAAATGACGAATGACTAATGACTAATGACGATTCTTTAAGTATTAACAATGGCTATAGGCGTATTACCAGAAAATCTTCTAACGAATCGCTTCTATGTAGAATTATCACTAGATGGTTCTCAAGAAAATATTGATGCTATTTTTCTGGAGTGTTCGGGATTTACATACTCACAAGACTTAATTGAAATTTGCGAAGTGACTCCTCGAAAGTGGGGTTCAGCACAACAAGGTCTTCCTGTGAGAACTAAAATTCCCGGTAATGTTAAGATGGGGAATATAAATCTCCGTAGATGTCTCACCCACTCCATGACACTTTGGAAATGGTTTGAAGATGTTCAGCAAGGCAATTGGGCTAAGAAACGTAGAGATTTTTCTTTAACTATCCAAGACTCAACCAATAAAGTACAAACAAGACTGCAATTTTCTAGAGGTTGGGTAACCAATTACAAAATTACTGACTTCCATGCTAGTAAGGCAGACATGGCAATTGAAGAACTAGAAATTGCTTTCGAGAACTTTAAGCGCGTGGCATCAAATTAGAACCTCTTAAACCTGAAAACTACCAATACTCATTAACTTTCGCAATTTACTCATGCAAAAAGGAATCTATTAAGTTTATGTTTCAAAAAGAGTTTGAATTTACACTACCCAAAGGTTATGTAGATCCTGATGGTAACATCCACCGTAAAGGAGTTATGCGACTAGCAACAGCTATAGATGAAATTGCACCTTTGCGCGATCCTCGCGTCAAATCTAATCCAGCCTATGCCACAATTATCATTTTGTCCCGTGTCATTACTTGCTTAGGAGCTTTATCTGAACTTAGTCCTATGGTTGTAGAAAACTTTTATGCTCAAGACATGAATTATCTTCAAGATTTTTACCGTTGTATCAATGGTTTTGGGAATGAAGTTTCATCTTCTGAAGATACATCTCACGTTACAGAACAACTTATTAACGCATAAACAGCCTAGTTTTTTATTCCCTACTTTTTATTCCTATGTCCCGTAAAGATTCTCTGCACAATGAATTTACTTTTATTCTTCCGCGAGGTCTCGCAGATAATCAAAACCGAGTTCATCGTCACGGAGTGATGCGTTTGGCGACAGCAAAAGATGAAATTTTAGCCCAACAGCATCCTAGTGTTCGGGATAATCCTGGCTATAGTTTCTTAGTGATGCTTTCACAAGTTATTACGCGCTTGGGTAGTCTCAATTCTGTCACTCCTGATTTTTTGGAAAAGTTAGTCATCCGCGACATTGCCTATTTGCGGGAATTTTATAATCGTGTCAACCAACAAGGAAATGCACGCATTCCTGCTTTGTGTCCCCATTGCAATAATGAGTTTGCAGTGGAGTTAGAACTTGTGGGGGAGCCTTAAGCTACCCTTCAAATAAATTATATGAAGAGGTAGCTTTTCTTGCTTACCATTTTCACTGGTCACACGATGAAATTTTGAATCTCGAACATAAAGCTCGTCAGCGCTGGGTAACAGAAATTAATAAAATAAATCAGCAAACAAAAGCTTAATTTTTTCTAAAAAATTAATTCTGTACAAGCGTATTAACTCAAATAATTAGTTTGGATGTAGGCATATTTTGTATGCCATACTCTAAGCATAATTATTCCCGTCCAATTCAATTCTATTAAAAGTTAGATTTTATGATGAAAGTAAGAGTTTTGAATGCAGAAACATTGGATAAAATCAACGAGGTTAACCTTAACCTCATTCCCAATGAAAACAACGAGTACATTATTGGACGTTCTTCTAAATCTGGTCTAGTCCTTGATAGCCTGGATGTGAGTCGTCAACATGGCAAGTTCTTCTTGCGTGATGGGAATTACTATTACTCTGATTTAGGTAGTATAAATGGTTCGTTAGTAAACGATAAACTTGTTGAGACAGACCAAGTTTATGCACTCAAGTCTGGTGATGTTGTCCGTATTGGTGAATTCCTTCTGGTTATGGAAGAAACCAATAAAAATAATGAAGAGCCTGAAGCATTGCCAGTAACAGTATTGAACATGGATTGGCAAGCAGCTATGGCTGCTATCAAAGACCGTGTAGTCAAGCCAGAAAATGAAGCCTTGAAGGTCATGGCTCAAGATCCAGAAGAAATACATGAAGTTGCTGAGCCTGTTTTTAGTCATGGTTCTCAATCACTGATTAAAGAGTCCGAAGAATCAACTTTTATTCAGCCCACAGAAGAAGCAGAAGTCTCAGAACGTAACACTGAAACAGTCATCAATGAAGACAAAGAAGCAATTCAAGCAGTAAATGCTCAACAAATCTTCAATGAAGATGACAATAATATTTCCCAACCAGTATCTCAGGACTCCGAAGACGAAACCCCTGTTGCTCAAATCAGTGCTGAAATACCAGAAGTTATAGATGAGGAAGACCGGAAAGACGACGAACAACAGCAGGAGGAAGCAATTCCAACAGTTGATGCTCAATTGCCTTTAGCTGAAGATGAATTGGATGAAGATGAAGGTGACGATAATCTCATCTCTCAACCAGTGTCTCAGGACTCAGAGGACGAAACCCCTGTTGCTCAAATTAGCACTGAAACACCAGAAGTCGTAGATGAGGAAGATCGGAAAGACGACGAACAACAGCAGGAGGAAGTCATTCCAACAGTTGATGCTCAATTGCCTTTAACTGAAGATGAATTGGATGAAGATGAAGATGACGATAATATCATCTCTCAACCAGTGTCTCAGGACTCAGAGGACGAAACCCCTGTTGCTCAAATTAGCACTGAAACACCAGAAGTCGTAGATGAGGAAGATCGGAAAGACGACGAACAACAGCAGGAGGAAGTCATTCCAACAGTTGATGCTCAATTGCCTTTAACTGAAGATGAATTGGATGAAGATGAAGGTGAAGATAATCTCATCTCTCGACCAGCATCTCATAACTTAGAAATTATTAACGAAGAGGAATACGAAAATCTAGTTTCAGCAGTGAATACTCAATTAACTCTAGACGAAAATGCAGTTTCTGAAGAAACTAACATTGAAACTCAAGAGGTAGACGATTTTGATGCGATCGCTAACACAGTTGAAGAAGCAGAAAAACTTTCAAACGAGGACGAAGTAGACAATTCTCAAACAACGCTCGACCCAGATATTGAAGACGCAAGTGAAGAAGATTCTGAAACCTCAAATCAAACTCCTCAGCTACCAAAGCAAGCTTTAGAGATTCTGAGTAAAAAGTACATTGCTCTTATGGCTCACGATACTAAGAAATCTGATTTGGTAGATTTCGTAACTCAGCATAAAGATTTTTTATTCAGATGTCTCACCATCTCAACTCCCAGCATCAGTGAAACTTTATTCCTTAAAACTGGTTTTGCTACTTCTCAAAAGACTGCTTCAGTACCAGCAGGAGGACATCAATCGATAGCTGCTTTAGTTGGCTCGGGAGATATATTAGCAGTCATTTTGTTGAAAGATATCTTACCGATTCAAAGTCAAGCCAATGAAGATGCGCTCTTGCGGTTATGTAATGCAAATCAAGTTTTGGTTGCAACAAATTTGCCAACAGCAGAAGCCGTATTACTCTATATTAAAAATATGGTAAATGCTGTTTAATTAACAGTTCTGTTGACTCAATCAACTATAGCAAAGGATTTGGCGATGTAATATACAACCAAATCCTTTGTGGTTAGAGAATTTTTTACCCCCCTTATACCATTTTAGATTTTAGATTTTAGATTTTGGATTGAGACAGCTTTTTAGTTTCTATTACTTGGTTTCTGCTCAATATTTTGTTGATAATAGTGGAATTGAATATAAATACCAATGCTACCAAATATAACCAAGCCTATAACAATTACTATCTCAAAAATCAGTAAAAGTTGAATTAGAATATTGCGAGAGTGAGGTGTTTGCCTAGAAGGCGTACTTTGAACAATTGTAGCATCAGGAACTTCCTTTTTTGAGAAAGGACTTTGAACGATAGTGGTATCGATCATTTCTTCTTTAAAGGAATTACTCTGAGCAATCGTAGCATCAGGAACTTCCTTTTTTGAGAAAGGACTTTGAACGATAGTGGTATCGATCATTTCTTCTTTAAAGGAATTACTCTGAGCAATCGTAGCATCAGAAACTTCCTTTTTTGAGCAAGAACTCTGAACGATAGTGGTATCAGTCATTTCTTCTTTAAAGGAATTACTCTGAAAAATAGTAGCATCAGAAACTTCTTTTTTTGAGCAAGGACTCTGAACAATAGTAGTATCGGTAACTTCGATCGCATCTTGCAAAGACTGTTTTGACTCATCTACTGTTGCAAGGCGGTCATCAATTAATCGATCTATCAAGGGATCTGGTTGAGAAGAAGATTCCATTTTGCAAATTTTTATAAAGTGAATATTTCATACAGATTCTTTTATGGCGATCGCTCTCCCCAGAGAGTTCTCGAACAGCTTTCAGCGAGCCTGAAGTTTTAGAGGATGTTTGAAAAGCAATTAGCTGTCATTTTAATCACATCATTACCCCCCTTAGTCCCCCCGATGTATTGGGGGGAAATAAGAGAAATCTAGTTCCCGGACCAATACATCGGGGAGGGTTAGGGTGGGGTAAAAAATATTTGATACATCAATCATGACTTTTCAAACAACCTCTTAGCTATTGACAAGACTTGACCATAATAAATAACAAATAATTTGGAGAAAAAGTTTAGTCTTTCGTCTAATATGTCTTTATTGTAACTTCAAATAAATCGCATAACTTTTCCTCAAAAAATAGAGATGTTTAGCTGTAAGTTTAATTTTTCATCAAAAGCATTGTTAACTGAAAAAATCAGCTTGTTTCTTTAGTATACTTATTCATATAACTTTTGAAACCTCAACCTAAGAGGATGTTTGAAAAGTAGTTAGCTGTCATTTGAATCACATTATTACCCCCCTTAATCCCCCCGATGTATTGGGGGGAAATAAGAGAAATTCAGTTCCCTCCCCTTTATAAGGGGAGGGTTAGGGTGGGGTAAAAAATATTTGATACATCAATCATGACTTTTCAAACATCCTCTAACACTTCTACAATAATTGCTAATTAATTTAAAATTTAAAATATTTTCAGGCTTGCTATATGAAACCTTCTTCTCAATCAGATCCCTGGATAGGTCGTTCAATTGGTGACCATCAGCGTTATCGCCTAGACAAACGTTTGGGGGCTGGTGGTATGGGAGATGTTTTTCTTGCTATGGATACGCTGCTAGGTCAACAAGTCGCACTTAAACTCCTCAAAGACACTTTAGTGACCTCAGGAGAATTAAGAAAGCGCTTTGAACGGGAAGTTGCTGTGTCTGCGGCTCTGAAAAGCGACCATATTGTTCGAGTTACTGATTATGGAGTGACTCAAGAAGGTTATCCCTTCTATGTCATGGAGTACTTACGCGGACTCAGTTTAGGACAGTTATTACGACGTGAAGGTCGGCTGTCTATAGAGCGAACAATTAAAATTGTTTCTCAAGTGTGTGATGGTCTGCATCTTGCTCATGCAGGAGTCACTTTATGGCGAAATCATGCGACTGTTAGCGAACATATCCAAGTAGTTCATCGTGACTTAAAACCCGACAATATCTTTTTAGTTCCTACAACTTTAGGAGAACTGGTCAAGATTTTAGATTTTGGAATTGCCAAAATTCGCCAAGATTCCGCCGAACAGACCAAACTCACAAATATGTTTTTAGGTACGTATCACTATGCTGCACCCGAACAGTTGGAGGTCATGACGAACCTGGATGGACGTGCGGATATTTACAGTCTGGGTATTATTATTTATGAAATGCTGAGCGGTACCGATCCGTTTGGTCTTGGATTCAATACACGTAGAGTAACAGAAATTTCTTGGGCTATAGCTCATACCACTAAACCTGCTGTATCATTGCGATCGCTACCCGGTTTGTCACAATTACCAGTAGCACTTGAAACACTAGTCATGAAGTGCTTGCAAAAATCGCCTGATGACCGCTTTGCGACGGTAGACGAATTGAAGCAGGCGTTGCAAGCAGCGATGGTTGTAGAAGGCAAAACAACACCTTTGGTAAAACCTCCCCTTCATAGTGCTGATGACAAAACTATTGCACGTTCTCCCCAAAATTCCCAGGACAAAACCATTGCGCGTCCTTACCCAAACGAACGGGGTCAGACCATTGCACAACCGAGAATTCCCTCTCAAACCAGTAATTTTGATAAAACAGTTCGTAAGAAAGTAGTGACTGGTGAAACAATTGCCCAGAATTTATCCCCTCTCGAAATAAATTATGACGAAAGCACTGTTTATCGACCGCTAACCCCTCACGAACAAGAAGTTTCAGATGCAATTTTATCGTTAGAAATGGATTCTCTAATTGAGCTTCTTTCAGAGGTTATAGGACCTATCGCTCCTACCTTAATACAAGACATATCAACACGAATATCAGATATTAAAGAATTAGTAGAAAATTTAATGCTTTACCTTTCTCCGCAACAGAGACAAGAGTTTGAGAAGAAAGCAATATTGTTTAGCCAAAAACCCATTGATAAAACCAAACCACGCTTACAAAACTGGCAAAATCAACCAGTAGATAGACGATTTACACGTGAATGTGAAGAAGACTTAGCTCAATTAATTGGTCCAATAGCTCCTTCACTCATTCAAGGAATTCTGACATCTTACCCCAAAATTTCTCCAGTAGAGATGGTTGGTCTTTTAGTAAAACAGATTCCTAACTCTAAGATAGCTGAAGAATTTAGACTACGTATCTTGAGTTAGGAGTTAAGTCCAACTACTGATTCTTTTGAGATATCAGCCTCATAGCGATTTCCAAACTAGATTTCATTCTATTAAATGAGGCTGCTAAGACACCAATTTCATCATTAGACTTTTGTTCAAAATCAGAACTAGCTTTGCCAGTACTAACAGCTTGAGCAAGCTTTGATATTCGTATGATAGGTTTAATAACCGCCCTTCTTAGTAAAAGATTAATGACAAGAATAATTATTGCAAAAATACCAATCTCAATCGTCATAACTAACCACCAAGAATGATTGGCACGTTGTAGAATTCTATCAGCTGGAACATAAATTATTTGAGCGAAAATAGTTTTATCAAGTTGCCAACCAAAGCCATTTTTGTCTCCATAAATTGCTAGCTGACTTTTTGGGGCTTTATCTGGAGTGGAATGGCATTGGAGACAAGTTGGGTTATCAAAATTTAGGCGTCGGGCAATATAATATGCTTTTCCTGAAGGCAGGTTTCTAAAACCAGATTGTTCTGTGTTGGCTGGATTACTACTAAATTGGTTAATTATTTGTCTTTCAAAGTCATCAGCCTTATCTATCACATTAGTGGGCTCGAGAGTCGCTTCTTTGTAAACAAAATCTTTATATCGCTCGTTTTTACGGATATTATCAAAAACCTTTCTTGCAGAAAAAGATGCTACTGTTTGTGGAATAAATTCTGTACTGTTTTGCAACTTATTCTCGAAAAGAGGAATTATCTCATCTGTAGTATAGTCTCTCACAGAATTCATTGATTGAAGTAAACTATTAGCTTGATTGGTTATTTCCTCTTGTGCTTTTTGCGTAAGCAAATTTGAGAAAATAAATCCACCAACTATAATACTACCGAGAAAAACAAGCATTAGAAGAAAGTTAAACTTATTAGCCAGTTTTAAATTTTTAGTTATTTTTTCGAACTTGTTAGATAACTCTGTACTTTTAAGCATACGTTTCAATGAGTAAATATAGTATTTTTACTGATTAATCAACGAATTTTACAGATGGTTTTATCAAATCAATTACCATAAGAAACCATCTCAATACATACTATTGAGATTTACAGTATAAAGACAATAGCTAAAAGTCGAATTGTGTTGAATTCTTTGATAATTTAAAAATCAAAGCTGACTATGTTAAACAACTGACGACAAAACTACTTAGCGATGTAGCGGGGGGAAGATTAAAAGCAATTATCAAGGACATATTTTCACTAGAAAATGCGGTTGAGGCTCATCAAGCCATCCAAGAAAGACGCTTCAAACAGCTCGTGTCTACATTTTGACAATTGTGCTAACAAACCAAAACTCTAGCAGTATTGATACTACATCTATCAGCTATTTGCTTAGAGGATGTTTGAAAAGTGGTTACTTGTGATTTTAATCACATTATTACCCCCCTTAGTCCCCACGCGTGAAAGGGGGGAAACAAGAAAAATTCAGTTCCCTCCCCTTTCCAAGGGGAGGGTTAGGGTGGGGTAAAAAATATTTGATACATGAATCATGACTTTTCAAACATCCTCTTATAAACATACTGTGAACTATGGAGAGTATTGCCAGATAACACCAAAGTTTAGTTTGTTTCCTTAATATAAGTAATACTTATAAAATATATTACTTATTTATATGAGTTTTATATTTCCTTGCTCGGCTTCAAACGATATTCTAGAACACGTATGTCATAATTCCATGACATTTTATGGATGCCAAACTCTTTAAATCGATGAATTTGAATTTTTTACCGATAAAAATGCTGATTTATGGTTCAAGGTTCTGTTTATTAGGATTTGAATTTTAGCTGATAACTCTCATTAAAAGTTCTGCCTATTGACAGAGTTTAGGAATGTTGTAATGAATTGGCTCATAAAGATTAGCTAAGAAAATAAATACACTTAATCTTTTAGGTGTTTTTGGTTGTTGTGTTGTTGGTTGTAGTTGCTCTGGAAAATTATGAAAGGTTATTTACCCAAAGGACGGTTTTATTCAAACTATCTAACGAGGTTGAATTATCAAAATGTTCAGGAGAAATGGAAAAACTATTGCTTGAAAATATGTGGAACTAGGCGTTCATCTTGCTTACATAGACCTCACCATATACATATATTTTGGAGTTGGTGCGGTAGTTTTATTGGAATAGCAGCAACAGCTTACCTTTCTGTAAAAACTAATTCTCCGGGAGCAGTTGCATTAGTTGTGATGATGACGAAAGCATCCTGGCAGTTTCTTTTAACTCCTGCCTTAGAAGGTTCCATAATTTTGGTACTCTGTGCTGTGGTATTCAATAATCTGGCACACGAGAGAACATATCCCAAGTATTGGTTCTAACTGTTGATCTTGTGAGTGCCCCCTTTCGCCCTTGAGAAGTATGAGGGCATATACATAGCTGCCATCTGCCCTCGTACTTCTGCCTTCTTGTTAAAACCTGTTAAATCTTGGTGGAGGCATAAAAGGAGCAGAAGGTGGAATTGATGAAAGTGGAGTGGGAGTACTGACTTTCACAGAAAAGCCTTTTGAATTGCTATGACCGAATTTATCAGTTGCTGTCAATTGAATTGTACTTGGTAAGGCTTCATTAGCCACCAGGTTTAATGAACCGGAGGAAGCAACAGTTCCAAAAGGTGTCAGCTGAACGCTAATGTCTTCACCCTCAACTTTCCACTGCAAAACGACAGGTTCGTTGGGTTGAAGAACTATATTAGGTTCTTGGCTATCATTCAGTGTGAAAAATATAATCTGAAGTGGTTTAGATAGAATGTTAATTGTAGATTCTATTGAATAAGAATTGGGGGGCTGACCTGACTGAGAAAAAGCTTGGAGTGCAAACGTATATTTTCCTGGTTCGGGAGTTTTTAAAGAAATTTTAGTACAGGTAAGCAGTTGAGGTGTTAGCTGACATGACTTTTTCAATTGGTCGTTTGTATAAGTTGCAAGGACATTCTCACTTCCACTATCTGATTTACCAGTAATTTTTAGTTGTGCGAGTTGGTCTGGATTTTGAATTGTCCAGCTTAAAAGCATTGTATCACCTGATGTGTACTGGCTTTTGTCTAATTGAAAACTCCCAACTCGGGCTGCTGGTTTTTCATTGATTTTGACTGTGATACTTTGGGTGGAAGAAGGTTTATTCTGTCCTTGAGTGTAGAGTTTAAGGGTAAAAGTATAACTCCCTGGCTGTGTAACGCCAGTATCGTAGTTTGAACAGGTTAAGTATTTAAGTTGTGCTTGACAGATATTATTGAGTTTATTGGGAATCCCTTTACGGAAATCAAAAATCTGAGGAGCGCTAGGTATTTGGCTTTGATTATTTGTCTGTCCTTGATTATCTATCTCTAGCTTAGAAATTTGTTGAAAGTTGCTAACTTGCCAATCTAAACGGATTTCATCACCTTGAATGTAATTAATACTATCTGGGGAAAAAGCAACTAACTGTGCTGGAGAAGGTGGTTTTAAGAAAAATAACCAAATTAAAAATGCAATTCCTACTATACTTCCTATAAGTGTTATAAAAAAAGGAACAAATTGCCACCACGGTCGAGAGTTCCATAATAAAGTACCTTCAGGTAATTTATCGGGTAAAGGGTATTCGTCTTTATCTTGCAGACTAACCTGAAAATTCAGAGAAAGCGCAGAACCAAATAACGGTCGTCGCCACCACGGTCTGGGTTTCACTGTTAAATTAACTTTAGTACTTTTATTGGGGAATAGGCGTACTTTCCGAGGCTCGCATTCATATTTATAGAGTTGTTCTTCATCCCGGCTTTTGATATTAAGTTTTAAATCCCGTGGTGTGTTACCCCGGTTAGTCAGTTTGATTTCATATAACCCAAAACTGTTACTGACTTTTCCGCGAAGGGTATATAGTTCGACATCGAGTAAGTGTATGGGAGGAATTTGGATGTATACCAAATCTAGCAGCACTAAATCTGGAGAGTTCGCTGAGTACAAGCGAATCGTTGGAGAGTAACTACCAGCTAGAGTATTGACAGGAGGCTTTAATTCTAACAGGATTTTTCCTCTTGTATTTGGATTGAGTTCTAATCCACTTGTTCCAGCTAATATACCAAGTCCTTCTACACCTGTATTGGGGTAACGAATTGCATACCAATCATCTTCTAAATCTGAGCAAACTAGACGAAAGCGATCGACTCGGTTTGACCGATTGTCAACCATCACTTCTATCTGCAAAGCCTCTTTTGATTTGAGAATTATTGGGTTACGAGGGTTACTTGCTGGTTTTAACGAAAAAGTGGGATCGTTAACTCGAACGACAGTATGCTCTTTGAGCATAACTTTGAGTTGTCGCGGATACTGTATCGGCGTGTCTTCAGGAAAATGTTCTGGAGCATCTACAACTAGAGTATAGTCATAGGTTCCTGGTAAAGTATTTGCAGGAATCTTAAATTGAAATGTTAACTCGCTACTCTGTTGAGGACCGAGTGCTAAGCTTTCTCGCGATGAGTTGCTCCATTGATGTAGGGTTTCTGATGCTTCATCAAAAAACACATCAATAACAGCACCTCGATCGCTCTGATTGGTAATCACAATATAAAGTTCAACCGTATCTCCAGGCATTGCGGGTTGAACGCCGGGAGGATCTATAATCACCGATAGTGGACTAGCTTTGTTTTGCATTTTAAAGGAGTTTGTTGATTGTGGCTATTGTGGCAAGCGGTGAAGTTGTACGAGTAAGCGATCGTCACCATCTACAACCATCGTTCCTTGAACATCTTTTGTTAAATCTAATGTGTTGATTTTAATGTCATTTCGAGCAGCAAGTTGACCGTTGGCGGCTTGTGCTCGGTCTAATGTTTTATCGGATTTTAAAGGCCAAATGATAATTTTTCCATCGTCTCCAGCACTCACTAATTTGCTACCGTCTAAGTAAAAGTTAAGACCTCGTACTGATATTTGTGATGCACGCCAGCGATCGCGCAATTGGCATTGTTGCTGAATAAATGTCTGTTGTCCATCGGGAGTCGCATTATTGACGGTGCAGTTATCTAGATCCCATATAGAAATAAAACCATCAGAATCGGAAGTTGCTAGTATGTGAGAGCCAGGAGCAAAAGCAGCATTCCAAACATAGTCCCCATCACCACCCACTAACTTCGATCCTGATAATTGCCTTAACGTTGTTTCTGGAGAACTTGGATTCATGAGCATGACACGCTTAAAGTCTCCAACTGTCGCCAAAATAGTCTCATCTTCACTAAGGGCTAGCGATCGTATGGGGTACTTTATATCTTTTCCTAAATCAATAACTTGTGGGTTTGATTCAAAGTTAGTACCGGGTCCCGATCTTTTCCACAGTCTTACCTTACCACTGCCGTGAGCGCTAAATAGGTTAAGGGAGTTTTCGGTAAAAACGAGGGTAAATACGCGATCGCTAGTCATATCATTTGGATCGCGGAGTGTATTTTCTTTTTCCCTTGTTCGGACATTCCAAAATTGAATCTCTCCACTTTCTAAACCAGCCGCAATGCGATCGTTATCTTTCGGCATAAAACGTAAAGTTCGTACAGCCTGACCAATCACTGCTAAAAGACCTCTCGCTGATGGTGCTTTCCCATCACAAGTAACTGCAATAGGACTTGCAGCCATTCCTTTAGGGTTTAAGCGATCGTCATCAACTGACCAAATACGGATTGTACAGTCATCGGAACCACTGACCACTGAGAAAGAATCACCACTAAAGCTTACAGAATTTACAATATCTGTATGTCCTATAGGTGCGGGCATTAGAAGAAGTGCAAGTAGTGCTGCAAGTATTGCCAGTAAAGATAATAACAACCATAAAGGTATAATAGGTAAGACCTTAACATCAAGGCTCTGAGTTGTCGGGTCTGTACTACCCAAACGTCCATCTGAGAGTAAAGCTTTAGCTTCTAGCCGTAAAGTTTTTGGAAATCCTATCCAAGGGCGTTTTGTGCTGATATAAAGGAGTACTTTAGTCACTTCTCCTAAAGTCAAATCGGCATTTTCAGGAACTGACTTATAAGTGACTTTTCGCCAATCTCTACCTTGAAGTTGTATCTCAACTTGCTGACGGAGATTGGTGCTATTCTTAAAGAGCAATTGAAATGATGTTGAGTTAGACTTGCGATCGGGTAATCGCCACCACTTACTATGATTGGGAATGGTTTGTTGTTGTGGCTCAGCAGTAAACCCAACAAAGCCGACTGGCAAAACTTCAAGCACGCCATCGGCTTGGGTTGAAGCACCATCGCGACTTATTGCTTGAACAGTGAAAGGGTAATCTTCGCTAGGCGATCGATCTGCTGATGGAGGTTGGCAAGGAAAAGTTGTCTCAATTTGAGCACCTGGTTCTAGAAGTAATCTTCGTTCTGCACTGTTGGTAAGCCAAGAAGGAGAAATACCATCAAGACGGAGTAAAGTTTCTACGGAATGCGGACTCATATTCCGCACCCTTGCTACTATGTCAACTGAATTACGGGGATACACTTGAAAGCGTCGCACTGGCAATTCTAGAATTAACAGTGTAGATGCAGATCCGGGCAGAATGGTAAGTCTCAACACCAATTTACGCTCTTCACGTAACTGAGGTGAAAAGATTCTCACGCTTAAATTTATAGTGCCAGTAAATGCTGGTAATGGCGTATCAAAAATTTCAACCGTGAATTGAGTACTACTGCCAGGAGGCTTAGCGGCTGCAACCTCTGGTGAGAGACGATACCACTGAGAACCCGAACTACGACTTGCTCCTGCTGCTATAACTTCCATCTGAAAAGCAGCAAAGCGATCGCTACCATTAATGACAGTAACGTCAAACGTAGATGCCATACCGCCCGGTTTAAATGTCACACTTTGAGTCGAAAGACTAGCATTAATAATACGGTTATCCATATATCACTGATTTATCAGCAGCAGTTTACCTTTGGGCATCTGCCCCTACATAATGATGCGATCGCAAATTACCGTAATTGCATAGACTTTAGTTTAATTTTTAGAGATTTTTACTGTTTTTCTAAAATTCTTTTCGTTTTTTTGACCTTTTCTAATTACATTTAATATTATGTTCGGCTACTTACTTGTCAGCACCCTCTCCTTAGAGGATGTTTTAAAAGTCATGATTGATGTATCAAATATTTTTTACCCCACCCTAACCCTCCCCTTATAAAGGTCCGGGAACTGAATTTCTCTTATTTCCCCCCTTTCCTTATAAAGGTCCGGGAACTGAATTTCTCTTATTTCCCCCCTTTCCCTATAAAGGTCCGGGAACTGAATTTCTCTTATTTCCCCCCTTTCCTTATAAAGGTCCGGGAACTGAATTTCTCTTATT